>JABGPX010000464.1 GCA_018644745.1 Spirochaetales bacterium | reverse complement strand
AAAAATAGTGGGAAGGCCGGTGAAAATGATCTACGACCGGGAATGGTCGATCAGGGAAAGCTATAAGCGGCCGCCGTACTCAATGGAATATAAGATCGGGCTCAGCAGCAACGGCATTCTGCAGGCTATTCGCTGCCGCGCCGTTGCGGACTCAGGTTCATACACCTCAACGACCCCCTGGTCAACCTGGAGATCGGTAGTGCACTGCTGCGGGCCGTATCGGGTTCCTCATGTGCACACGGATATCTTCGCTGTTGCCACCCATAACGTGTATGCAGGCGCTTTTCGAGGCTTCGGCACACCGCCGGTGAACTTTGCAACCGAGCAGCTTATGGATATGGCTGCTGAAAAATGCGGACTCGATCCGGTAGAGTTCAGAATCAGGAATATTTTGAGCCAAGGCGATGAGACAGTTACCGGCCAGGTGCTTGATAATCACACGGTAAGTACCCGCCAGGTTATGGTCGCGGTTCTCGAAAAGATCAATTTCCAAAGCAAGGTTAAAAACTGTTCCTTTGGTAAAGGAGACACTTTATACGGCATCGGATTCGCGGTAGCATACCGCGGCGCGAGTGTCGGTGCTGAGGCGATGGATTTTTGTTCCTGCACAATCAACTGCCAGTTTGACGGATCGATACTGCTTGAAACCGGTATCTATGAAAACGGTCAGGGCTCCCAATCAGCAATGATACTCGTCCTTGCTGATGAGTTGAGTGTCGAAACCGACCGTATTCGATATGCCGAATCCACTACTTCCCGGGTTCCGGAAGGAGGGACGACTGTCGCATCGAGAGGTACCCTCATGGGAAGCGGTGCCGTTGTCGCGGCGGCGAAAAAGCTCAAGAAAATTATAGCGGATGTGATAGCTCCTTTTCTTGGTTGCGAATCAGCGGAAGTAATTTTTCGAGATGGCTATATCCTTAATCCGCATGGTTCAACGAAACTGAGTTGGCCCGAAGCGATGCAGTTGATGCACGAAGCGGGAGTTTATCCTTTTGCATTCGGCAGCTTTCGAGCTCCCGAGATTGATTGGGACGAGGAGACAGGCGAAGGACGACCGTATTTCACGTACGTATACAGCTGCCAGGCCGCCGAGGTGTCGATAGAAAAGGCCACGGGAAAAATCACACTCCTTAATGTTGTCGCCGGACATGATATCGGAAAGGCCGTAAACCCTGGGCTTCTCAATGGCCAGATTTTCGGCGGGGTAACCCAGGGCGCGGGAATGGCTTTGATGGAAGATCTCCATGTGGAAGACGGTATTACAGAGACGAAAAATTTCAATACATACAAAATACCCAAGGCAGTCGATATGCCGGAGATCACCGCACTGATAATAGAAAACGCAGACCCCAATTCCCCGTTCGGCTGCAAAGGCATTGGTGAACCAGCGCTTGAGTTAATCGCGCCGGCGATTGCCAACGCGGTGTATCGGGCGACAGGTATTCGACATTTCGAGCTGCCGATAAAAGTCGCACCATCAGGGGCTGACCATGAATGAGCTGACGGTGAACGGAATCAAGAGCTCGATTGCCGATCATTATCTCGGGCTCATGCTTATTGACTATCTCCGTGAAATTCTGAATCTGAGAGGAACAAAAAGAGGTTGCGGAATCGGAGCATGCGGTACCTGTACTGTGTTGGTCGATGAACGGCCGATGCGCTCATGCGTAGTAAAGCTCGGTAGGATAATCGGCAGATCGGTCCTGACCATCGAAGGTATGGCCGACCAAAGCGGCAATCTGCACCCCGTACAGCAGTCATTTATCGACGCCGGCGCGATTCAATGCGGATTCTGCACGCCGGGAATGGTACTCAGCGCTTACGCGCTGCTGCTGCAAAACCCCGAGCCGAGCCGGACAGAAATCCGAAAAGCTCTCCGGGGCAATCTCTGCCGATGCACCGGTTATCAGCAAATAGTCGATGCCGTTGAATCCGCATCTGACGCTCTGCTGAAGAACAGATAGCGTAAGCAAAGACGGTAATCTGCTGCTCAATGTGGGACCGACGGGCAGAGGTGAGTTCGATTACCGAGCACTGGAAAGGCCTTTACTGAGTTACTGATTTGGGTGTCGGAACGATCCGCTTTACTTTTATGGTTTTCCGGTTGAGCATCGTTCCGACCTTAGGGCTCATGACCTTCGACCAGGTATCACTCTCGTACACCTTTTTATAGAGCCGTTCCCGGTCTTTTTCGTTCTTGAATCTTCTCATCCAATAGTAAGTATTCTCATCCTCTTCATCGATGAAGCTGCCGAGTACAACCATTCCTTTTGAAACCTGAAATGGGATAATTTCCTCTTCCATGTACCTTACCCACTCGGCGCGCTTTCCCGCTTTTATTGTGTACTGTCTGAACTCAATAAACATAAAAATGTCTCCTTTTGTCCTGTTCGATACTATGAAACAACCCTATCATATAAGGACGGAAAGTACAGGCCGGATATAGACATACCGGGAGAGCGTATTTGAACATAGTCGGCGATTTCGTCAGAAGAAGAAATCCGCGTCTCTATTACGGCTGGATAATCCTGCCGGTCGCGGCGATCTCTATGTTCTTCACCGGTCCGGGCCAGACATACTCTTTTTCAATATTTATCGATTCACTTATCGAGGAATTCGGCTGGACCCGGTCATTGGTCTCCACTCTCTATTCGACAGCGACTCTCCTTTCAGGCTTGCTCATGTTCCTGATGGGAAGATTAATCGATAGGTTTGGACCGAAATGGATGTCCATCGCTTCGGCCGCCCTTCTCGGTATTGCCTGTATACTTGGCAGTCTGGTTATAAATCCGATCATGCTTTTCGCCGGCTTTTTCCTTGCTCGCTTCTCGGGGCAGGGAACCCTTTCTCTTGCAGCCGGCACAATCGCGCCTCAATGGTTCAGCAAGAAACGGGCCCTCGCGATAATGCTTGCCGGGCTCGGACACACGATCGCGGCGATGACCCTGCCCCTGCTCAACACCCGCCTTATCCGGCTTTTTGGGTGGCGAGGCGCGTTCCGGTATCTTGGCTTCGGCATCTGGATTATCTATATTCCCATCGCGTTGCTGTTTCTTTTTAATCGGCCGGAAGAACTGAGTCTCTATCCGGATGGAGAAAAAAAAGACTCAGGCAAGGAAGCCGGTGATAAACCAGCCGAAGCTCCGTCTTTTACTCAAACCCAGGCAATGAGTACGGCCCCGTTTTGGCTCCTTGCATTTGCTATCTTTCAATTCGCGATGATCGGCACGGCCATAGGATTTCACTATATCTCGATAATGAGTGAACAGGGATTCTCCGAGGTCTTTGCGGCAAAAGTGATGAGTGTGAGCCCTCTCGCCGGCATTGTCAGCATGGTAACCATCGGGCTGACTCTCGATAAGATCAAAAAGCCGCAGCTCGTGCTTGCGGCGGCGTGTCTTGTTCAGGCGATGGCCTATTTCATCCTGGCATTTCCCATGACTTCGTCACTTGCGTATATAAGAAGCGCGATCGGCGGATCATCCGGTGCAGTCCTCATGCTGTCCGGAGGTGTGCTCAAACCCTATCTGTTCGGAAGAAGACATTTGGGAGGGGTTGCCGGAGCAATGGCCGTCATTACCGTAATAGGCTCCGCTCTTGGTCCGGTTATCTATGGATTGGTCTTTGATGTAATTGGGGGATATAGATACTTGCTGCTGCTCTCGTCAATCCTGCCGGTTCTTGCGGCGGTGTCCAGTATATGGATCCGTAATCCGAAGCTTAGATCCCGGTCAGCGACGTAATATAAGCTCGGCCTTTCTTCGCGTATTCGAATGGAGGTGCCTCTGCCGGATCCTGCTCCGCTTCCACCACCATCCAGCCGCTGAACCCCCCGGATTCCAACAGGTCGAATACCGGTTCATAGGCAAGGTCTCCGTCTCCCGGCACGGTAAATGCGCCGGAGAGAACAGCCTTTAAAAAGCTCATCTTATCGCTTTTTACTCTACTTAGAATATTTTTACGCACATCCTTCAGATGAACATGTTTTACTCTCGGCAGAAACTCCTTTAGCGCCGCGATATGGTCTTCGCCGCCAAAAGCAAAATGCCCCGTGTCGTAGAGCAGTCCGAGATCCTCTTCCCGGGTAGAATCCAGGAGCCTTCGAGTTTCCTCAATCGTCTGCACAACCGTTCCCATGTGATGATGGTATGTAAGGGAGATACCATACTCATCAGCAATTTGAGCCAGACCTCCAATGCCGTCGGTCAGCAGCCCCCACCCTTCATCATCAAGAATCTGTTTACCCCCGAAGATGGGTATCTCCTGACCCTGAATACTCCCGCCCTGCTCGGAAATACCTGCCACCGCGGCCCCCATTTCGTTTAAGAATATACAGTGGT
>JABGPX010000415.1 GCA_018644745.1 Spirochaetales bacterium | reverse complement strand
CACTAGACAAAGCAACTGGTGTGTTTCTTGATAATAATAAATCTCCATCCCGTAAATGCGGTGAACTAGATACCCGTGGAAGTCATTTTTATCTGGCTATGTATTGGGCCAATGAATTGACTCGACAAAATGATGATCTCGAGCTAAAAACTCATTTTGCTGAAGCGGCAAAAGAACTCTCTGCAAATGAATCAAGGATTGTTGAGGAATTAAATGGAGCTCAAGGAAAGCCAATGGATATTGGCGGTTATTATAAACCCGATGAGATTTTAGCTTTATCAGCAATGCGGCCTAGTAAAACGCTGAATACAATATTAGGTACATTAAGCACGCAGCAATAGACTTGCCGTTTAGTCGATTGTTATTATACGTTTTCCAGATAGCTGTTCAGCAATTCAACCTCAAATAAGGGAAGGCCGATCAGATTGCTTATTAATTCTTTCTTTGAATCAACGGAAGGTTGTTTATGTTTGATCATTGAAACCCGTTTCTTTCGTTTCATCAGATCAAATTTAACTACATACTCTGGATTTTTTTCCTCAATGTATTTCCAAAGAGATTTTATTTTGCCGGTTTTTCCTGCTTTAACTTCAATGGGATAAATATCTCCTCCATGAGAGTGTATGAAATCAATCTCGGCGGCACCTTTGCGTTTGTTGTAAAGCCAGTAATACAGCTCAGGTGCAGGATTTTTAGGGTTAATGAACTTAAGGTGTTGGGCTACAAACTGTTCTGCCATAGCACCTCTTGTTAATAACCTGTCTGAAGAGAGACCGAATATATCAGCCCATCTAGTATCATGCAGGGCATTGTATAATCCAATATCCAGGAAAAACAGTTTTATAGTAGAGGGATTTGTACCTGCTGATAAGGGTAATCCATTGCAGTAATTAAATGTTGTTCTGGTAATAACGCCAGCTTTGGCAAGTAGATCAATCGCAAGTTGCACACTTTTTGAATGGGCATTTGAAACATCGGAAAAAACAACTTTAGCTCCAAGATTGGCCGCTGTATATTCAAAAACCTCCATGACACGGGAATATTCCTTATTTGATGTGTATTTGGGGATGTCATCCCGGTAAGTTTGAATTATAGAATTTTGAATATCCCGAACTTCTTCGTGATCGCCGCCATTTGTCCAGCATTTTACTGCTTCAGGCATCCCTCCGGTATAGTAAAATTCCTTAAGCAAATCAGCTCCTTGCTCCAGCCAGGTTAAATCGCTTTCATCCTCAAGAGTCATAGAATTAAATCGCTCCAGGAAGATATCCTCTTTTTTTGCCATGAGGAATTCACTGAAACTCATTGGTCCCAGCTGGTAGTATTGAACCCGGCCGACCGGCATGGAAAAGCGGGCCGCATCCATTGTTACTTCAAGCAAAGAACCTGCAGCGATGATTCTCAATTCCGGCCTTTTTTCATAGAAATAACGCAACCGGTTAATAACTTTCGGTTGAAGCTGCACCTCATCAAAAAAGAGCAGGGAATCCGCATTCACTCTTTTACGTGAAACGAGTTCGATCTCCTGAATAACTTTTCCGATAGAAAAGGATGTGTCATTTTCGATCTGCCGAAGCTTTACAGTTTCAAAATTTAACTCAATTAGATCTATGTTATTCTGTTGGCAGAACAGTCGGACTAGAGTTGATTTCCCAACCTGTCGGGCTCCCCGTAGAACAAGAGGTTTGGAATTGTTTTTTCTATACCACTTGTCGAGAAATTCTGTTGCTTTTCGCTTCATGTATTAAAAGTACAGCAATAATACTGAAATAGCAACCTGATTTAGAGCGTTTATTCCATAACTCTGGTCTATATGAGTCTATGGATACCAAAATACGATGTTATTTTATAGTTTAATGAGGAAACATATCTAAACATCGCTGTAAGAAGCGGATCTTGTCGTTCAGATGGAAAAGCAGCTGGGCCCACGATAATTTTGTGAGGTTTTGTCTGTTTGACGGCTAAATACGCATACTATACACTGAAACTTACTAACTGCTGGTAGATAATTAGTGAGCAGGTATGGGTGGTTGTAAGAAAAATATTTTTGTTATGATTTGTGACGGCATGCGCCAGGACACACTTGGGTGCATGGGCTTAACCCCGGTGAAAACACCAAATTGGGATCGTATAGCCCGCGAAGGTGTGGTTTTGGCGAATCACCGGACGACCGGTCCGATGTGCTCACCGGCGCGAGCGTCTATTTTTACCGGCTTGCAACCTCACCGGGCGGGCATGCCGGGGATATCCTTAACCTACGCCAAGGAAGAAGAGTCTCCGCGTTCCCATCGTTGGCCGGCGATCAATAAGGCTCCCTTTTCTGTCGCACTGCGCGAAGCCGGCTATCAAACGGTTTACACAGGCAAGTGGCACCTGGGGGATCATAATATACGGCAATATTTCGATTATACCGCGGCCTGTGACGCTGCTGAACGTGACTACAGCGAGTGGTGCCGAGCGCATGACCTGCCGGATGGGTTTATCTTTCACGATCTTGAGCGAAGCAAGCCGTATCGATCGAGCCATTATCCGGGCATGAGTCTATATCGTCCGGGGATACTCGATATTCCCGAGGACAAGGAGCATAACTGGTGGGTCCTCAGTCATGCTCTAGAGTTGCTCGCGTTGCAGGACCCGAGCCGCCCGGTGTTTGCCGCCCTTAGTTTCGAGGGGCCTCATCCGCCGTTGGTCGTGCCGCGTAAGTATTATGATATGTATGATCCGGCGGATGTGCGGAAGCCCGATAACTGGGACGCCAATATTCGGGAGCCTCGCTTTCTCGAGCAGGCCTATTACCGCAGGATCCGAAGTGAGTGGAGTGATGACTTTGAAGACTGGCGTAAGGCAATTGCGGTGTATTGGGGATATATCACTTATATTGACAGCCTTTTCGGTCGGTTTCTGGATCGTTTGGCGGAACTCAAGCTGCTAGACGACGCCATCGTCGTTATGCTGGCCGATCACGGTGATATGTTTGGTCAGCACAAGCTATCCCAGATATTTTGCCCGTATGATGAGGTACTGCGCGTACCGTGCGTAATTCGTGGATCAGGAATTGCTCCCGGGACATATTGTAACTTCGACACGAGTCATGTAGACATCGCTCCGACGGTGATGGCGGCGGCGGGCATAGACCAGTCAGGATTCGACGGCGAAAATATTTCGCCGTATCTTCAGGGCAAGATAGACCCTCCAGCCTATCGTGATTGCTATTGTCAGTATAATGTGTCGGATTTTTTTAAACAGTGGCAAGGCGTGCGGAATTGGCGGTCGTTGGTTAGGCGACCTTGGAAGTATGTACTGCACGAGAACGGTGAGGCGGAGCTTTTCAACTTGGAGCGGGATCCTGACGAGCGCGATAATGTTGCGGGATTGCATCAGACGGAGATGCTCCAACGGGAGTTGCAGGAAGCATTGTTAATCTGGTCACGCGAAAGCGATGATCCTTTTGCCCAGAGGGTAACATTGAACTAAGGAGTGGTTGTAGATGTCTACTTTGCACGGCACCTTGAACCCGTGGACTGCCGACGAGCTATCCAGGATTCATCAAGCAAGTTTGAGCGTCTTGGAAAAAACCGGGGCGTATGTTGACAGCGACAGAGTTTTGGACTTCCTCGAGCAAACTGAGGCCCGGGTAGATCGCCAGGCCAAGACCGTACGATTTCCAGGTGATCTGGTGGAAAGGCAGTTGCGCGAGGCACCGGGCAGTTGGGATCGCAGAGCGGTTTCGCGCGGGATGTTTTCCGTGAGCGCCGATTGCGGCAGCGATATGATTTGGGATCATGAGGCTCGCGGTGCGAGGTCTTGCGGCAGGTCTGATCTAATCGATGTGCCGCGTTTGGTCGAAGCGATGGAGCACATCGATGAGGCCGGGAATCTCGTATTTCCGCAAGACGTCCCCGCACCTCTGCAGGATATGATTACATATCGATATATGTGGCAGCACACACAGAAGGAGGGCGGCGGAGGGCTGGGCCGCTGTCCGAGTTGCATGCGCGTATGTTCTCCCCGAGTATTTGATGATTTGTGTAATATGCTTGAGGTTAAACGCGGAAAGGAAGGGATGAAGGCCCATCCCGAATTCAGCTTCTTCATGGGGGTTGCAAGCCCTCTTCGCTTTGGATCGGATGTGCTGGAGCTGGCGTTGCACTCCATCAATCGCGGGCAGGTTGTTGGTATTGGCGGCAACTGTATCTGCGGCATTCAGTCTCCCGTTACAGCGGCGTCTAATATTGTAATTGATCACGCCGAGCGGCTCGCGGGTCTGTGTATTGTCACCGCGATTAATCCGAAGGCCAAGTTCTATTTCTGTAACCATACATATTTTCTCGATATGCAAAGCGGGG
>JABGPX010000695.1 GCA_018644745.1 Spirochaetales bacterium | reverse complement strand
CTTTCGAGAATCCCCGGACTCGGTAAAAAAACAGCACAGAAAATCATACTGACCCTTCGGGGCCGGCTCACAGCCCAGGGCGAGGAAGAGAGTGAAACCCCTCATGACGAGATTGTTACCGCCCTGGTCGATATGGGATTCGATCGTCAGAGTGCCGCGAAAACTGTGGATAAATGCGCCCGCGAAGTTCTCGCAAGCGATCATCCCGGTGAAGAACACGAAAAAGAGATTTTCCGCCGCTCCATTGTCGCGCTCAGTTCAAATCAGTAGTGTATGAGGCGAGGCGATAATGAGTAACGACGACAGCGGTTTTCTTTCCGCTCAATTCCATGAAGATGAAGACAGTACCGAGGCATCTCTCAGACCCCGTTATCTTAGCGAGTTTCAAGGGCAAAGCGCGCTGAAAGAAAACCTTTCTATTTTTATTCAAGCCGCTCGCGAACGAAAAGAGAGCCTTGATCACGTTTTCCTTTCGGGGCCTCCCGGGCTTGGTAAAACAACTCTGGCCGCGATTATGGCAAACGAACTTGGCGCTGAGTTCAAAGCAACATCAGCCCCTGCTCTGGATAAGCCGAAGGACTTAGCGGGCATACTCACCACGTTGCCCGAAGCATCAGTCTTTTTTATTGATGAAATCCATAGGCTCAAACCGGCTATCGAGGAAATGCTCTATACCGCTATGGAGGATTTTGAGATCGACTGGGTAATCGGGCAGGGGGTCTCCGCCCGGACTTTGAGGATTCCAATTTCCCCGTTTACCCTCATGGGCGCGACGACAAAAGCCGGGAGAGTCTCCGGGCCGATGCACAGCCGTTTCGGCATACCCGTCCGCATGAATTATTACACTGATGAGGAAATCGTGCAGATTGTTCATCGCTCATCGAAAATCCTCGATGTGCGGATGGCGGAGGGCGCCGCGGAGAGCCTGGCGAAGTGTTCTCGGGGAACACCGAGAATCGCAAACAGGCTGCTTCGCCGAATGCGGGACTTTGCTCAAGTCGTCGGCGAAGGTATTGTAAATGCAAAAGTGGTAGAAGACGGTCTGAAACGTCTCGAAATCGACGCCTATGGCCTCGAAAGTCACGACAGGGAAATCCTCAAAACGATGATCGAGCGCTACTCCGGCGGGCCTGTAGGCGCGGAAACATTGGCTATATCCGTTGGGGAAGCAATTGAAACTCTCGAGGATTTCTATGAACCCTATCTCATTCAAAGAGGATTTATAAAGCGTACACCTAGGGGACGTATGGTCACTGAACTGGCTTATGAGCACCTCAGAGCGCGAAAGAAAAAACATGAAGACCAGGGACTTCTCTTTTAATCTGCCTGAAGAACTTATTGCACAATATCCGCCGGATGTGCGCGGTACCGCGCGGCTTCTTGTAGTTAATCGAAAAAAAAACACGCTGATCCACTCATCAATGAGTAACATAGGTGAGTTTATTGATCCCGGCACTCTCATGGTATTCAACGACTCTAGGGTACGTAAAGCCAGGCTGTTCGCTCAGAGCAGAAACGGCGGAAAAGTCGAACTGCTGCTTACCAGGCAGATTGATGAAATAACTTGGGAAGCACTCACCTCAAAGACGCGGAAGCAGAAAATAGGAAAACGCCTCGCGCTTCCTGATGATATTGAAGCGGAGATTGTAGGTGTCGACGGTGTTTTTCGTCATCTTCGTTTTTCCAGAAGTATAGATGAAGATTGGCTCGATTCTTTCGGCCACATCCCTCTTCCTCCCTATATTGAACGCCCCGACAAACCGGTAGACGCGGAAAGATATCAGACGGTGTACAGCAAGGATACCGGCTCGGTGGCTGCGCCCACCGCAGGCCTGCATTTTACCACCGGCCTCATGAATGATTTGGTAAAAGCCGGCATTGAAACTGCTTTTGTTACCTTGCATGTCGGAGCGGGAACTTTTTTTCCGATTAGAAGCGAGAACCTCGAAGAGCACGAAATGCATCGAGAATACTATCAGATTAGTGAAAAAAACGCGGCACTGATTAATAACGCGTTGTCTGAAAATCGGCGGATACTCGCGGTCGGTACCACAAGTATTCGCTGTATAGAGTCGTCATGCGTCGATGGGAAAGTGGCGGCTGGATTAGGACATACAAACCTTTTTATAACACCAGGTTACAAGTTCTCGGCTGTTTCAAAGGTCTTTACGAATTTTCATACCCCGGATTCCACACTGGTGGTTCTTGTTTCCGCTTTCGCCGGACAAGAGCTGATTCAGCGGGCGTATTCCGAGGCAATCGCGGAAAGGTACAATTTTTTTTCATATGGCGATGCTATGTTAATTCTATGAATGAGTCTTTAGTAGGTATCTTCAGTCATCGCGAGAAAATTCTCACGTACTTTTTCCAGCCTTTCTAAATCGCCAAGAAGGATATCTTCATAATCAAGATCGTAATGTTCAATACGGTAATTCAGATCCGCCCAATACTGTGCACGTTCCAGCTCGATATAGCTTATTTCCCACGCCTTATCTGACCAGATGAGCGCTTGATCCCAATAATATAGCGCCGTTTCATAGTAGGATTCTGCGTAGCGGAGACTTTCCAGATTTTGATCCCGCCATGGATAATTATAGAAATATGCGACTCGTTTATCGTATTCCGCTCCAAGATAACGGTACTGTTTTATTAGTTCGAGATTAACATGCATATAAAAGAGATAGCGATATCGTTCCCATTCCTCCGGAGTATTAACCTCCGCTAATGCGTTCTGCGGGTTAACAAAATCCGAAGAGAGAGCTCTTTCCAGATACCAGATATTCTCATTATAATCTTCTGGATACATATAGAAATTCTGATGATACAGTTTGTAAAATTGCTCCGCATAGCGGATTTTATATGCCGAGGCTTCGCCGCCTGACATGAAAAAGCAAAGACTTAGAATAATCGCGAAAAGTGTTCGTGTCACATTTACTTTATCGGTAATTGCTGCAGGCGGCTCCATATATTTTCAAAGACCTTTTCTTTTGGGTCGGTTCCGTCGACTCGCAGTACCTCAATACCAGAGTTTCCATATCTTTCAAATGCTTTATCATACATACCGATTGCTTTCTTTTGAAACTCGGTGTATTCAAAAATTTCTCTCATCTCTCTTGTCGCGGCCCGCTCATCACCGATTTCTGCGGGAACTTCGATATAAACTACGATTTCGGGAAGCGGGAAATGTCGATTAAGTTCATAAACGGTATCGAATCCGCAATCCACCGACTGATAAGCCAGAGAGGAAAAAAGATACCTGTCGCTGATGACAACTTCGTCATTTTTCAGATGGGCGAGGATACCTTCGCTGCCGTTAATATGCTCGTAGCGGTCAGCTTCAAAAAATCTTGCCAATGATTCCGGCTGCACTTTGAAATCGCCTTTCAGCACCTGTCGAATCAGCTTGCCGGATGGCATTACTGTTGGTTCGCAAGTTGTCCAATATGGTATTCGAGCAGCGCCGAATTTATCAGCGATCATATTCAATTGAGTAGTGGTACCTGAGCCGTCGATTCCTTCCAGAGCGACAAAATTCTTTAGTATTCGCGGGCTTTCCATGTGCAGTACAATATCAGAAATCCGATCACACGGAAATAGAGGTAAGACTGCCGATAATCTGGTATATTGAGAGTAGACCAAATCAATTTTCGCGGAGAATATAATAAAAAAGGCAAGAAGGCGTTCTCATCTCATACAAATTCTCTCTCTCATTGTTTTGGTCGCTGTTGCCCTTGTTGTCATTTGGCCTCTTCGCGATTTCGTCCGCGAGAGAATGGATACACTCAGGGAAGAAGCAATAACATTTCTCGAAGAAACAACAGGCCGGGAAATCCGCTATTCTTCAGTATCACCGTCGGTTCTTCGCTATCTGGAAATAAATGATATGCAGATTCTTTCCGAAGACGGAGCGAACGGAGATCTGCTCTCTGTCACTCGAATCCGTATTTATTACAATATTTTCAAGCTTCTGGGCAAAAATCCTGCAGGAGCCTTTAGCCGGCTGAGTATTGAAGATACAAGTGTTTCCATAGACCTTGAGGCCGATAAGGATCTCCTCGAACTCCTGGATAATTTACTCAGCCAGCTCCTTCAGAAGAAAAACACCGACTTGAATATCGTGGTGAGTGGTCGCGATCTCAGAGTGTTAGTAAGCAGCAAGGATCTGTCTTTCGCGGTTAATGAGCTGAGTTTTGATTTGGATACAAGTCCGGCTATTCCCAAGATAGAACTCCGTACGGAAATTCTTGCGGATCTCTCAACAAAAGAGACACCATTTGAACGGTTGTCCGGCGAAGTGAAGCTCAATGGTACTTTCAGTCGGGATATGTCCAATGCCACCCTTACCGGAAC
>JABGPX010000689.1 GCA_018644745.1 Spirochaetales bacterium | reverse complement strand
CTTTTACTCCGAAAAACTTAAGCCCAAATGGTTTATTGAGCAGAAAAAGAGCAAACCTGTAGACATTATCTCAAATGAAAAGACTGCTACTGCTTGGTACTCCGAGCGGTTTGGTGATAGGAAAGTGTGGATGATCGGTACCGGAGAAGGCGGATTCCTCTGGCCTGAGTTTAGCAATGATAACATCATAGCAATTGGATGGGATGATTTGGGCGATTTGCTCGAGTATAAATCACGAGATGATATCCAAGCAGCTTTAAAAGCTCGAAGTGAATCAGACACTACCCAAAGAAACAATTCGCTCGCTTGCCACGAGTTTTCTCAAGTTATTCAACAAGGGGATACGGTCATTGCGAAACTCGGCACTCAAAAGCTGTATGGGTACGGCATTGTTTCCTCCGATTATGAATTCGAAGAAACACGCGGGAACTACATGCACACTAGAGCTGTAGAATGGACCAAGACCGGCGAGTGGAATGTCTCCGCAAAAAGAAAGATAACTTCCAAGACACTAACGGATTTTACTAAGTACCCGGAATGGGTTCAATATGCATTCGGGATCATGGATGCAGATGCCCCGGGGACGACTGGAATTGAGAAATCTGATGAAGAAAAAAGATACTCGGTAGCCGAAGCAATTGAAGAGCTGTTTGTTTCAGAAGAAGAATTTACGGAAATGCAACGGGCATTGGCACGGAATAAGAACCTGATCATCGAAGGACCGCCAGGCGTCGGAAAAACGTTCATTGCTAAGAGACTCGCATACACAATTATCGGGGCCGCCGATCCCGACCACCTCAGTATCGTGCAATTCCATCAATCCTATTCATATGAGGATTTCGTACAAGGTTGGCGGCCGACTAATGAAGGCGGCTTTGCGGTTAGAGACGGAGTTTTCCTGAAGACAGCAGCAAAGGCCCGATCTGATCCACAGGGTCGTTATGTCATGATTATTGATGAGATAAATCGCGCCAATTTAAGCAAGGTATTTGGTGAACTGCTGGTATTGATAGAATCAGATAAGCGTACAAACGAATATGCAATTTCACTTGCTTACGGCAACGGAGAAGATAGCCGATTCTATGTTCCTCCAAACCTCTATATTCTCGGACTTATGAATACTGCAGATCGATCACTTTCTCTCGTCGATTTCGCTCTCAGGAGGAGATTTGCGTTTATATGGTTGAGACCTGCTTTCGCATTCAGCGCGTTCAAGGATTACCTCATGGACAGTGGTGTCGACGTCGAACTTGCAAATCGCATCACCTCGCGTCTTCCAGCACTTAACGAAGTTATTAGGAATGATAAAGCTAATCTCGGCGAAGGCTTCGAGATTGGGCATAGCTACTTCTGCCCCCGAGAAGGGGATGATAGCCCTGATGAAGAATGGTACCGACGCGTGATAGCGAATGAGATCGCTCCATTATTGCAGGAATATTGGTTCGACCAGCCTGAACGCGCCGTCACAGAAATCAGCAAGCTTTTAGCGTGAGTATTCCGATAAAGAACATTTATCATATGCTATGCTATGCTTGGGATGTAGCTGAGCTACTCAATAAACGCGAGATTGGGTCTGTCGACCGTGATGCACCGGTCGATTTCCTCGCTCTCGAATTGGCCCGCCTAACTAATACTCTTCTTCGCCGAGGTCTTGAAAGAGCGTATTTGGCAAAAACGGAAGTTACTCAAAATATCCGTGGCAAAATATCAATTACAGAAAGCCTGAAAGTTATGTCATCAACTGTCTCGAAGTTGACGTGCGAATATGATGAGCTGAGCCCCGCGAGTCTTGCTAACCGAATAATCAGGAGTACGCTCCACCGACTACACAACTCCCAAATTCAGGATAAACCGGTAAACGACACAGTTAGTTCCACATTGGGACGATTCCCGGTTATACCTGAATTGTACAAACCCGAGTCATATATCGATAAAGTTATCTATCATCGAAATAACCACTATTACCGGGCAGCATTGGGACTGTGTGAATTGATTCTATTGAACTTGATCCCCGACCCCAAGAAACCCGGCGGATGGCGATTCCTCGATTTCCGCGAAGATGCCAATAAAATGTGGAAGATATTTGAATCCTTTGTTCGGTCGTTTTTTGATCGCGAGCAAAATGGCTATAGAGTAACTCGCCGATCCTACGGGTGGCGCAATGCTGTCGGCCACCCCAGGACTCTTGCCGTTTTACCTGAGTTACAAACTGATATTGTACTTACCTCGTCGCAGAGGATTATAATCATCGACACAAAATACTACAAAAATCCGCTAGATGAGCGGCACGGCAATTTTAAATTGAACCGAGAGCACTTATCTCAGATCATTACATATGTTGATAATTGCTCTAATCCTTTGAACCTACAGCTTGAAGGTATATTGCTATATGCCGCAGCTGGTGAAAATTTTGATTACAGGTTTTCTATCGATGGCAGAAGATTGAGAGCCGTTACATTGAATCTTAACCAGACTTGGCATCAAATAAAAGAAGACCTCTTAAGTATCGCTTGTAGCTAGCTTTCTTGCACTAGATAGCGGTGAAATCAATAAGTCGGCCTTGATATAAAAAGACGTCTGACGGATACTAATTATGCTATTTGATATGTAAAAGGTATTACCATGAGCGACTCCGAAACGAGAATCCGCCTTGCCGCTTTCCAATGGCTTTCAGATCAAGTTGCCGTCTACGGCGATGTCCTTCCACGAATTTTGTTATTAGAGGGATTCGAGATTGATGGCGAACGTGTCACTCTCATCAGCCAGAAAGGGATCTGGAAGCCGAAGTTGTTCGAGTTAATTCCACTATCGAATACCACGTCGCCAAATGACCCATACCATGATGCTCCTGGCGACAGCCTGATTCTTTACCACTACCGAAAAGGGGATCCCAATCATATGGACAATCGCGGGCTAAGGGAGGCAATGCAGACTCAGACACCTTTAGTCTACTTCTACGGGATAATCCCAGGTAAATACCTAGCCGTATGGCCAGTTTTTATAGCGGGTGACGATACGAGTGCTGAGATATTCACTGTTGTTGCTGATGAAGCTGATCAGATAGATCATTGGTCAATAATACCCGGTACTGACATTAGCGGAGAGGACGCCGTTCGCCGTCGATATGTCACCGCGGGCGTCCGGGTAAGATTGCACCAACGTTCTTTCAGAGAGCGAATACTAGCTGCATATAAAGCTCATTGTGCCTTTTGTAGAATTGCCCATACAGAATTACTGGATGCTGCTCATATCATACCGGACGGTGAAGACGGTGGAGATCCTATTGTGCAAAACGGTCTGTCTCTATGCAAGATTCACCACGCAGCATTCGACCATAACCTAATTGGGGTGAATCCAGATTACGGAATCGAAATAAGACATGATCTTCTTGAGGAAATTGATGGACCAATGCTCCGGCACGGGATTCAGGCACTACATCAAGGCAAATTGTATCTTCCTACAGAGAAAAAGAACTGGCCCGATCGAGATCGGTTGTCGATACGGTTTGAGCAGTTTCTGAGGGTCGGGTAATAGTGGCAATAACTTTCTTCAAAGCTGTAAACGAAGGGTATTACGTCGCAATAGAGAAAACCACTAGAGATGAAGAGACATACCAATGGCTACTCGACAGACATATGCCGTTGGGGCGCATGTCTTCCTTTGAGATACAACAAGAATCGCCGGTATTTGATACATTTGCCGAAGCCGAAAAATGGCTTATAGAGAATTGGCATAACAAAACCAACT
Organism: Spirochaetales bacterium; assembly: GCA_018644745.1. Next base: position 611 of record JABGPX010000689.1, on the reverse strand, counting down.
GGAATCTTGATTATACGAGAGCCGATGAAGATGCACTTTGCGAACCCAGCCAGGAAAACTATACTCGTTGCGCGCAAATTGCCACTGAGTCAAATGAAATATTAGCATCTGGACAGCTTGGCATGATACTAGATCGAGAAAAGAACCATAGTTATTGTTGTAGCATAGGGGTCTGGTATTGGACACTTGGCCACAAAGCACTAGCGGTGCTAGCATATGAGCGTTCTATTGAAATACAGCCAGAGGCCGCAACTTATTTCAATCTTGCAGTCTGTTGAGATGATTTAGGACAGTCTGACTTGGCGCGGGGCGCTATCGGGAAGTTTTATGAGACAGCAAAGGATGATGCAGAAAGGGAACAGGTAGAAAAGCAGTTAAAGGGCCATGACAAGGCACACCTCATTCGAAAGTGAGTGTGAAGTTGTGGGCAATTAGCATGAGGCAGAATAAATCAACGAACCAGTAAGGCGGCATTCAAATGAGTGAGTTCACACGTATTTGGAAAGTTACGGGTGAATCGGATTCTCTAAAAGAAATCAGACGTCAAAAGCTGAACCTTGAGGACCGATTAGAATCCTGGGTTGCGAATGACATCGCAATAATATCTGATG
>JABGPX010000688.1 GCA_018644745.1 Spirochaetales bacterium | reverse complement strand
ATCGACCTTCTCGAAATAGATGCCGATATCCGCCAGGGGACGCAGCAAGATGCGGTTCTCCACTCAGTCGGAGCAAACGCCGCCCATGGAGCCAGGCGAACCAATGACGATAAACGCCTCGCCGTCAAAACCTTGCTCTGTGACGGGGAGTGGAGCCAGTAGAGCAACTATAAAATAGCGGAGCAATGCGGTGTTAGTGAGCACTTGGTTCGCTCACTACGCCCCAGTCGTAGTGAGAATGAGACGACCGCCGATCGGACCTTTATCAATAAGCATGGCACAGAATCCACCATGAATACCGAGAACATCGGAAAGAAGGAGCCGGATCCGGCGCCGGAGATCGCCGCTGAGCCAGATCCGGATCCGGATCCCGATATCGGGCTGCGCGGCCTGCGCATCATTATGGTTCCGGGCTCGGTAGTGTCGTGCACAAAGAGGCAGAGGCACCGGGAACTCACGTAGCCACGCGACTATCGATCCGGTCACTCTGGTCGTGGATTGAAACTACCCGAAACCGGAGCACCGTCGCTCCATTTGTCCTGACGATCCATAAAAACAGGAGGAAACCAGCTGCGTTGTCCAACACCTGATATGCCTTTGTCCTGACGGATTTTTCACATCAAGCAGAGATTACGTATTGAGGTCTCCGAACATGCTAACCGGAGAAATGCTAAAATAGTTTCTATCCTCATTCTATAAGGTTCTATAGGACTGCGGGGTAGACATCGTGTAGATAAAGGCGTAATTGTGCATCGAGGCGCGCCCCGGCGGATTTTTAAGGTGAGAAGGTCATAGTGGCCGGGTAACCCTCGTGAAGTGCTCAGATATTCTTTATGTTTTAAAAAAGATACCCAAATTGTAAGGAATAAAGTATGAGCACGAAGAAAGATACAGTGTTATGGTTTTTACTGTTACTCTGGTTCTGCTTTTAGGGTGTTCTACAAGCCCGGAGACGAGCGACAAGTCAGCTCGCCTTAGTTACGTACCGAGACCAGACGGTTTTCATTGTACCCCCTTCTCCAAAGACATCGCCACCAAGGACATCTTTGCCGCCGCGGCTCATACAGACGCGCTTGGGATGATGGGTTTGGCTGCGGGCAAGGAAGATGTCGTGCTGCTTACTGGTGATATCTGCGTCGGCAAATCGGTAGTGCTCCGTTCGTTTCTCCATGAACTCGATGAGAACCGTTTTGTTTCACTGTACATCCGTGGCTCATCGCTCAAGGCCGCTCAGCTGTACAAATATATTCTCGCGGGACTGAACATCACTCCGCAGTATACAGCAGCAGCCGCCAGGATACCGTGCTTCCGTAAAGTGACCGAACTCATCAAGCGGCCGTTCATCGTCGTCGACGACGCTCGGGATCTGCCCGACGCAACCCTCGCCAAGATTAAATCGTTAGTCAATTTCGACCTGGATTCCAAGAATTGCATTACCGTCATCCTCGCAGGCCAGCCGGAAATTATTCGCCGGATAAAGATGGAGCACCTGGGCGCCTTGAGGTAACGTATTCGCCTCTCGGTGTCTATGACACCTATGACGCGCTAGGAAACCGTTGTCTATATCGACCATTACACCCGTATCTGCGGGAATGGAAATGTGCTCTTCAGTGAAATGGCAAAGGCTCATATCTTCAAAAAAACCAACGGCGCGTCACACGGAAGATCAACACCATTTGCTACAAGACGCTTCTGCAAGGTGCTGCACGCGAATTGAAGGTCATCGATTCAAACGATATTTGCATACCGGAGTTGATGGATGATTGAAAAGATGGTCGCTTATTATGGCAACGCCAGATATGTGCGGTCACTTAGGCCGTCAGGTTTTGGCAAGCTCGAAAGACTGAGCGGGGCAATGAAGGCGGGCAGGAAACATTTAAGGGCGACAACGGATGTGCCTTAGTTCGGCCGGTCCGCCGCAGACTGTAGGTCGTTGTACTCATCTGGAGATGGCAATGTGGCCATAGCATCAAGGGCGCACGACAATTTCGTTATTTCTAAGCAGATTTCTTACGCCCAGCCATAAAATCATCGAATCTTGCGCTGCGCTTCGAACACCTCAGGGCAATAATGGCGTTAGCACCTCGAACCGTCCAATGCATGCCGGACTGCTTGACTCTGGCACCAATGACATGCTTGCATCCTGATTCTACTATGCCACTGGATGTGCACAGCCCCATCTTGCGAAAGAGTGGATATCTCAAACGCTCCTTGTTCTTGATAAGGTAATTCCGACAACTATCGGCTTCTTCGCATTTTTTCAGGAATGGCTCAAGTTTATTTAAGATTCTATCGATTCTTCCGGCCTCCAAATCATCCCTGCATTCTTTGCCCCACTGTTTTCCCATGTCGCTTTCGGTACCGAATATTTCTCTCGCCGCGTTTGAAATCGTGCCCTTGGCATGATAAAGGTCAATGATTTGGACTGCATCCGGAAAGAGCTCACCGGCGATATTCCAGATCCATATTGCTCCGTCGCCGATAATCACCTGCTGTTGGGCTTTATCGAATCCCCTTCTTCGGGTTTCTCTCTCCACCCTACAGGCGAAATCAGAAATATTCTCATCCAGATCACCGGTAGCCGCACTTTCAATCGCCGCGTTGTAGGTAACCGATCCTTCATCGCGAACGGGTTTTTTTTTTATCTCTACTGTCGGCACTGAAGGCGACGGCGAGCTTCACTTCGCGGGTTTTGGCCGAACCGTCGGGCTGCTTTCCTTTGCGGCCTTCGGTTTCTTCCTTCCGTACCGGGCATCCGGTACCATCAATCCCCAGATACATGGTGCTGCTGCTCGGTGTTCCATTTTCAACTTCAAACTTCTCCTTGCGTGAGATTTCCTCTCCCAAGTCTTCCGCGGCGCGCTCAACCTGCTTAATACTCACATGGAGAGCCGCCAGATTTTCTATCATGCAACTGCTTTCCTTAAAACTGAGCACACTGGCGGTATGACCGATCATCCGCTTAACCCCGTCAGAAAGTGAGTCCTTGTCCAAACCCAGCTTCTCATCTCGCGGGAAGTAACCCTTGCCATTCCCGTCGGTGTAGTAGGCTCTTTTCAAAGTAATGTCACCCAAGACTGTGACAAAGGTTTTTTCCCGCCGTCCGGCATAATACAATATGGTCCCATCTGGATGGGTCAGTACAGGATGGTAATCATATCTATCGGAATTGATTAGAGATTCGAGAATGCCTGCTCCGACACGCAGAGATGTATCTTTCACAAGCGTCTCGAGAGCTTCAAAATTAGTTATTCCTTCCAAGGCCTGTTGTATCAAATCTGAGATTTCCTGTTCCATGGCCGTTTTGATTAGTGAGTTCAGCCCTTTTTTTCAGCCGTTCGAGTGGCTCGTTGTTTGTCCGTCTCTAACTGCGCATCACAGAGTTTTACATTGATTTCTACCAGCCGATTAATGGTTTCTCGGAAATAATGATAATTCTCAATCTGTGTTTGCGTTTCCTCCAGCATCTCAACTCGAACATATTTTGCAGCAGTTTTTCCTTTGACCTTTCGAGTTATTGTCCAGCTTGGGCCATGTCCCTTAGATTTTTCATCTGCACAGTGACAATTGCTCTTCCCGCACTTGCGATACCGATTGGTTAACGTACCCGGGCGAAAGATTGGTAACTCACAGACTTCCCGAAGCAATTCATCTCGACGCTTTTCAAGCTCTGACATATTCATAAAACCCTCCCGTCTTATCTGTACTATATACATGTCAGAACATTATGAAAACACTATTTTTCTTTGTTTGTTTATTATTATTACGAAATTGTCGTGCACCCTAGCATCAACCATTGATTGCTCCAATGCCAACTAGATAATATGATGTACCTTATTGCACTGGGAAATTCGAATTATGAGAGATCTTCGCCATTATTTGGAGGATAATTCAAATTTGCTATGGAATCGCATATGTTCAAATCGAGCGTCATAGAGCGCGTTAGCCTTCTCCGCCGGGCGAGAGGTTGTCAGAATTCCCACCCATGCTTTCTACCCAGCTGATAGCGCCCCCCAACAGTCGTACTTGCCAATATATGGCCCCATTTATTGGGTTTCTTAAGTCTTTCTACCACTTTGAGATATGCAGCAATCTGCAATTCCGACAATTCCCACAAATTCCGTACTAACTGTTTCAAGCCGAAGGCATTCGCTACGGAGCTAAAACTGCTGATTTTCGTGTTCGAGCGCTCGCTTACTGCCATTAGCAATAGCTGGAAATCTAATAATCTATCCGTCTTGCGAAATGCATTCAATGTATGACTGAACAGGATTGTGTTAGGCCTTTGAAGGAGGTTCGAGTATCCTATTGACAAACCATCATACAAAAGCAAAAATCCAGTTTCGGCAATTAAGCAAGCTTCTA
>JABGPX010000685.1 GCA_018644745.1 Spirochaetales bacterium | reverse complement strand
ATCCCCAATTATCTGGAGATTGTGAAAGAACTGGCGGCAAATAAGAATTTCGACGCTAATAAGCGCTGGCTCGTTACTATAAAATAACAAGCGGAGTAGATAAGTTTATGGACATGGAAAAACTGCCCGAATTGATAGAGAAATACAGAGTGGAAAATGGCACGGTAATAGGGCTGCTGCAGGACATACACGATGAATATACCTACTTGCCGGAGGAAGTACTCGAATCGGTATCGAAGGAGATAGAGGTACCTCTTAGTACTCTCTACAGCCTTGCTACATTCTATTCCACTTTTCGACTCGAGCCGATGGGGAAACATCACATCTGCACCTGCGTCGGCACTGCATGTCATGTTAAAGGCGCACCTTTTGTCGTCGATTCCATTGAAAGAGAGCTCAATATCAAAGCCGGAGAAACAACCGAGGATGGGAATTTCACCTTCGATACGGTGAATTGTCTCGGTGCATGCGCATTGGCGCCTCTGGTCATTGTTGATGAAGACTATCACGGAAAAATGGATCAGAAAAAAGCAAGCACTCTTGTGCTGAACTTCAAGAAAGAGATCGAATAGATGAACAAAACCATCACCTTGAGACAAATCCAGGCTGCTCTTGAAGCTGAGTGCCTCACACCGGATATGTCTCTAGATAGAACGGTAGAGATGGCATGCGCCTCGGACCTGATGAGCGATGTTCTCGCATTTTCCAGGCCCAAATCGCTATTGCTCACGGGACTGGTAACGCCCCAGACGGTACGCACCGCCGAGGTCGCTGATTTGCTCGGTATCTGCTTCGTCTTTGGTAAAAAACCGACAACCGAAACTGTGGAAATGGCGGTCGACAGCGGAATCCCGATTTTCTGCACGCCTTTTTCTCTCTTTACGGCGAGCGGCAAGCTTTACAATCTCGGAATACCGGGGTGTCACGACCAAACATGAAGAAGGAAACCCCAGTAAATAAGATCCAGGAGCTTGTTTATGAGCTCAATGCCGGATCGGTCATGACCACGGATGTTACTACTGTGGCTCCCGAGCTGCCGATGTCAGAGGTGCGGGAAGTACTGAGGGTAAAAAAAATATCGGGAATGCCGGTTGTAGCTAATGGGAAGGTAGTTGGAGTAATAAGCATAGAAGATTTTATAAAATGGCTGGCAGATAACAGCGAAGAATGTCAGGTGAAAGATAAGATGTCAAAAAACATCGTATCTGTATATTCGGACGAACCGCTGGTCCACGTAGTAAATAAACTCGAGGTAAAGGGTTACGGCAGGCTTCCGGTGATTGATCGTAAAACCGGAAAACTCGCCGGCATAATCACCAAGGGTGATATTATCGAGAAACTGCTCCACAAAATAGAGGTAGATTACCAGGAAGAGGAAATTCGGCACTATAGAGCAAGCCATTTCTTTGAAGACATTATAGCGGATTCCACTAAGCTGAATTTTCTCTATGAGATTCAAGGAAAGAGCATTGGAGAGGGCGGTGTTGTCGCCAGCTCGCTGAAAAAAACGCTTAAGCGGCTCGGGATACATCCGGAATTGGTGCGGCGAACGACAATCGCGCTCTATGAAGCGGAAATGAACGTTATAATTTATGCGAAAGAAGGAAGAGTCGCGGTAGCGATAGATCCTGACATGATTAATGTCGAAATTGAGGACAGCGGGCAGGGCATTCCGGATGTTGAACAGGCTCTTCAGGCTGGATATTCAACGGCTCCAGAATGGGTACGGGAGCTCGGATTCGGCGCAGGAATGGGTTTGCAAAATATCAAGAAGAATGCCGGGGAAATGGCGATTTCATCGGTTGTTGGCGAAGGTACGCTGCTAAAACTCTCCTTCGCTATGGAGCGGGAATGAAGCTCAATGAAATAGTAGAACAGCTGGAGCTGACCATCTTAACGGAAGACCAAGCTCTTAATAAAACGATATCCAGAGGCTATGCGAGCGATCTTATGAGCGACGTGATTGCTCATGCGATGCCCGGCGATATCTGGGTTACCATGCAGGTTCACATGAACGTTGTGGCCATTGCGAGTATGAAAGAAATTGGAGCCGTAGTGCTCTCTCACGATAGGAAACCGTTACCTGAAACACTCAAAAAAGCGGAGAGCGAAGGGATTACCGTGCTGGGAAGTTCGCTTCCCGCGTTCGAACTGGTCGGCAGGCTTTATAAGCTTGGCATTCCAGGACAATGATCTGATGTTTTCGACACTGCGGGTAGACCTTCATACCCATACGTGTCTTTCCCCGTGCGGAGATGCCCGTATGATTCCGGAGAATATTCTGGAGGCGGCGGCACGGAGGAAAATTGATGTGCTCGGGATAACCGATCACAACTCCGCGGAAAACGTAACCGCGGTAACAAAAGCTGCAGCCGACTATGGTATAACTATAATCGGCGGAATGGAGCTGACGACCGAAGAGGAGGTGCATATCCTCTGCCTATTCGATGGAAAGGAAGCTTTGAGCGACTTTCAGGAACTGGTTTACGGACGTCTCCATGGATCGAACAGTCCGGAGGATTTTGGGCATCAATGGGTGGTTGATTTCGAAGGAGGTGTGCTGGATGTGAATCCCCGCCTTCTTTTCGGAGCGACAACCCTGGAGATTCACGAAGCTGTGAAAGCCGTACATGAGCGCGACGGCATGGCCATTGCGGCGCATGTCGACCGTGCTGCCTTCAGCATTGTGAGTCAACTAGGGTTTATACCGTCGGATCTGGATCTCGATGGTGCGGAACTTTCGCCGTTTTCCGACCAGACAGGATTTGACACGGGGAATCTCACGATTCCTATTGTATCATTTTCCGACGCCCATTATGTGGAAGAGATCGGCAGACAATGTACCGAGATAGCAGCGGCGGATGCCAGCTTCGCCGAGATAAAGATGGCCCTTCGCGCTGAAGGCGGAAGGCAGATAAAGGGGCGATAAAGAATTAGCATGGAAGATATTTCCCTGCATGTTATGGATATAGCAGAGAACTCGATAACCGGAGGAGCAACGAAAATCGAGGTTCAGATCGTGGAAGATCACACCTCAAGACGACTGCTCATTGTGCTCGGAGATAATGGGCGGGGAATGGACGAGGAGGAACTCGAGAAAGCTCTCGATCCTTTCTATACCTCGAAAGAGGGCAAGCGGATCGGCCTGGGTCTACCGCTTTTCCGGCAAACCGCCGTCGAGAGCGGCGGGGAAATGAATGTGGTATCAACTCCGGGGAACGGAACGGAGATAAGAGCCTGGTTCGATCTTGATCATCCTGATATTAGACCTCTGGGTGACATAGAGGGAACGGTAAATCTGCTCAAGGCTTTTCACCCGGAAGTTGAGTTTACTTATCGGCACGAACACAAAGTATCATCCGGTCAGGGAGGCCAAGATGAAGTTAAAACCTGAAGATCTCGAAAAAATTTCCGATCGCATGAAAGCGTCCACGACGCTGCGCGACGGCGCCGGCAAGGCGCGGATAACCGTACACATGGGAACCTGCGGAATCGCGTCTGGTGCTCGAGACATCATGAAAGCGTTCATGAAGCAGATCGAAGAGAAGGACATTCCAGATGTGATTTTTACCACATCCGGATGCGCCGGCTTATGCAGTCATGAGCCAATGGCCACGATTGAAATAAGAGACGAGGCACCGGTAAAATATGTAAACCTCAACGAAGAAAAAGTACAGAAGATTTTCCAGGACCATGTTATCGGCGGCAAGGTTGTGCAGGACTACGCCCTCGGTAAAGGTCATGAAAGGATAGGGTAAATGCCTAACTATAGAATGAACTTAATGCTGTGCACCGGCACAGGCTGTGTATCTAACAAGGCCTTCGATCTGCAAATTGTAATCGAAAACGAAATTGCAAAACATGGACTAGAAGAAGAAGTTCAAGTCGTACCTACAGGCTGTCAGGGATTTTGCGCACAAGGACCCATTGTCCTGGTACAACCGGAAGGAATTTTCTACCAGCTTCTCCAGGAAAAGGATGTACCTCATCTTGTAGAAGAGCATTTACTCAAAGGACGGCCGGTCGAGAGCCTTATGTACCGGCCATCCAAAGACTCAGATCCCATACCCTTGATAAACGAAATTGGGTTCTTCAAGAAACAACAGCTTGTCGCTCTCGCGAACAGAGGTATTATCGATCCGGAAAATATCGATGAATACATTGGCCGTGAAGGATACAAAGCTTTAGTAAACGTTCTTACTTCGAGGAAACCCGAAGATATTATACAGGAAATGAAGGATTCCGGGCTGCGCGGCCGCGGCGGCGCCGGCTTCCTCACCGGCTTGAAATGGGATTTTGCCAGGAAAGCACCCGGCGATGAGAAGTACGTTATCTGTAACGCCGACGAGGGTGATCCAGGTGCGTTCATGGATC
>JABGPX010000203.1 GCA_018644745.1 Spirochaetales bacterium | reverse complement strand
AATATCATTTCGCTTCTCCAATTCAGCGATGAACGAATCTTTACCCGATATGAGCGCTGTGGTGTCTGAAATGATTTTGTCTTTCTGGATGAGTAGTTGTTTCAGTGTGTCGACATCATCTGGAAATTCCGACAATGCCGTTCCCTCCCGTTTCATCAAACACAGTATATCATAATTTATTATGTATGGTAAGGAGAACCATCAACAAACCGATGAATATTTCACTTCTTCATGGACTTCCCAGAAATTGATGCCGGAGAGCAGCTGTCGCAGTTGCTCGAAATCTATCTCCTGTACTTCCGTTCGATCCATCGGCCAGAAGAAGCGGTCCTTTTCCAATCTCTTGAGCCATAGCGCGAATCCTGTTTTGTCCCAGTATAAAATCTTTAGCAAATGCCGGCGCTTATTGCAGAATAAAAACAACGCACCGGAGAATGGGTCCAGCTTCAGCTCTTCCTGAACGATCACCGACAGACCGTTTATCTGTTTCCGCATGTCCGTTTTACCGGGCCGTACATAGATGTCGACCTGCTCTAAATCGATAATCATGATACCGCCTGCAACGCCCGGAAAACTCGTATCAACAGAGCTTCGTTTTCATTGCCGGTGAGAAATACTTCCACTCCGCCGGCTTTGGCGATGACGGTACTCATACCCGCCGTTGGCCGCGCACTCAAATCTCGTATCTTTATCAAGTGCTTTTCGTTGCTACTGCTCTCCAATTTCTTGTACCAGTAGCCAAACGCCGAAATTGATATACCTTCCCGTCCGCAGTACCCGCGCCGGGATTCGCCGCTTTTGCGCCAATCAGAAAAAACCAGCTTCCAATCCTCGGCGCTTCGTTTCTTCTTGTGCTCCATAGCATGCCTCCGAAATGAAATTTCCGGTCAGACTGCCATGAAATTACCAGGCAAAGAAGATGTGCGAGATTTGACGCTTACAATCAAACGGAAGAAATTGGGCTGCGATTGCAGTTTATCTACGGCCCTGTCATTTACCAGCACATAACTGGTCATTTTTAAATATAGCATCCTGAAAACGATTGCTATGCAATTCTATGATGATATAATGAAGATATGTCAGAAAATGGAATTGTCTTTTTTGCATATGAGGGCGGGCATGCGGAGAATATTGACAGCATCAATACGGGAATAAAAGCATACAATTCCCACCAAAGCTCGCTTCGTGCAATTACATGGCAGACGCTCAATATCTCCGGAAAGATATTAAATGCGGCAGTGCTAAAAGCGATTGATGACTGTGCGGTTTTCGCGTGTGACTTAACTTACCTAAATCATAATGTGTTGTTTGAGTTTGGTTATGCTATCGGTATGGGCAAAGAGCTTTTGGTGCTACTCAATCCAAATATCAATGGAGCAAAAGAAGCCTATGAGAATTCTCGAATCATGCGGAATATTGGATACCATCCTTTTTCAAACGGCACCGATGTTTTAAGGTCGCTGCAACAGCACCGTTTTGAACGAGATGTATCCATTACTAGTCTCATTGAGGCGCGAATTGATGAGTGTAATACAATGGACCTCCTCTATCTAGAAAGTCCGGTTCAAACGCAAGCGTCACTTGATGTCAAATCTTATTTAACATCGGCAGAAGGGCAAATCATAATAAATGATACAACAGAAGTCGAATATCAAACCCTATCCTGGTACGTTAGTTCGCTTGTTAAGGCGAAGTCGGTAATAATTCACCTCCTAGGCGAGGAAACACAGGATCGCGACCTTTATAATGGTGAATATTCATTTTATGCAGGTGTCGCGGCCGGATTAGGTAAAAGCGTAGTGCTGGTTGCGCCGTCTCCATTTCGCGCACCCATCGATTATGGCGATATACTGATAGATTACGAATCGGGCTACGACTGTGTTGCAAAAATAGCTGGCTGGTTTTCAAATACGCTGGATAAGAACGAAAGAAAGCAAGATATAGAAAGTAGCAACGATAAGACCTTAAAAAGGCAGACAAACCTTCTACACCTCGGAATTGGGTATGAAATGGCAGAGGAGGAGGAGGACCTCCTATCCTATTTTATTGAAGTTGAGACTTACCGAAATGTATTAAGACGTGGCACCACGATAATCACCGGCAGAAAAGGATCGGGTAAATCCGCTATTTTTATTAAGCTAAAGGATGATTTAAATGTAATCGATGGAAATTCAATATCCGTAGTATTGAGACCTGAGTCAGATGATCTGCTCGCAGATGTGGAACTTGCTAGACTTTACGAAAGCGTTTCATCTAGGCAAGCGCTGCTTACAAGCGTCTGGCGATATGTAATCCTATCACGTCTCCTCGCTGATTTAGCTGGAAGAATTGAAGTGCTGCCGGCTTTCTCGCCGCTTTCAGATTCAATCGAAGCGAAAGTAGTAAATTATGTAAAAGAGCATGACACCGAGATACGAGATGGTCATTTTTCGTTTATTGCGCGCCTTTTTCGAAGCCTTGATGAAATTCACGGATTTGGAAACCAGAATGCATTAGAAAGTCTCTACGAAAAATATATTGGTCCCATTCAACATTTATTGCAGGAATATTTTGCTGATCATAAGTATACTGAAATTAGTATCCTCGCTGACAATTTAGACAAAACATGGGATGCGCAGTACGGCCTGGATCTACAAGCCGACATGATACTGTCATTGCTTTCTTTCAATGACAGACTTACTGAAGAACTTAGAAATGAAACAATCAAGCCTCATACCGTAATATTTCTTAGAAACGATATATTTGAATACGTATTGGATCGCGCGCGAGAACCGGACAAGTTAGTGGCAAAAAAGACAGAGGTTGACTGGCATCGCTTTCCTGAGAAGCTTAAAGAAATGATTGAAGCTAGATTTCGTTACAGTCTTCACAGGCCCCAGGATGCTGCTGTTGATGACGTATGGGATCAATACTTTAATTTGCGGCGACGTATCCATCCATTTGAAGCTTTGCGGAAGGTGATAGTCTCAAGACCTCGAGACTACATATTCTTCCTAAGCAAGATGTTTGAAAGTGCTATCAATCATAGCAAAAGCGCCTCTGAAGATGATGACTTTGACTACGCTCTAGAGGCTTACAGCAATTATTTATATCGCAATATGATTGCGGAAACGCAGGCGAGGTTTCCAAAAATCGTTAATATATTGAAAGAAGTTCAAAAACGTTCTCAATCTGGCGTGATGGATTTTCGTGAGTTTGAGCGGCTATTGTTGGAATTCGGATTATCTGAATCGCAATCCTTTGATCTTATTAGGTTTTTGTACGAAAAAGAATTCGTATATGCGTACAATACACAATCAGGAAAAGTTTTAGCGAGTTACATAGACCTTGAAAAAGCAAGAAATGAGCGACGTTTTATACTCTTTAGACGGAATAAGATCTCTATACAAATTCTACCGAACCGAAACAGGCTGGTCGGTAAACTGAGTGCAACAATAGCTGTTGCTGGAGCGTAGCACCCATAGGATCTCCGGCTGTCAAGGACGATGTTTTCCCCGACCACGCCCCCGGCATTTGCCGTTTCCTAAGAGAGATTGAATAACCAAAATAAAGAAAACGGTTCCCGATCAAGATTTGCGTCAGGTTGTAGAATCGATTCTGCGAGCGATTCCTAACCGCGGTCAGATTCCTCTGAGACTCCCCGGATACTCTTATAAAAACAACGGATTGTTGCATTTATTGCGACTGAAACCGTTCTAAATGATGCAGATACAACAGCTTTTTCTTCGGATCTCCCACACCCAGCGATTGTAAGAAATCGCCGAAATAGCTCATCAGTCCGCTGAAATGCTTATTCATGTCATCTGCGACGCTAAAAAACAAGGTATCACTTTCGTCGCTGTTCAGATACTTTATGGCCATAAGGGGAAGGTAATTGCTCTCAGAGTTGCCAGCATCAATCGCCTTTAGCCGGACAATATTGTGGAGAATGATGAAATTGTGGAAATAGTATTTGTATCGATCTCCTTTGCCAATGAGAGGGCTGAGCGATTGAAGAAAGTAAAATGCTTCACTGAGTAAGAATGAAATGAGCTCCCGATGTTCTTCGGTCCTATCGGCAGCGAGAAAGCCCGTAAGTGCGGCAAGCACGTTTCTATCACCCTTAATAACCGAACGCTCAGGATCGGTATTCCGTGACTCGCGATAAAAGACCTTCATCTCTTCTATATCGTTAATGATAGTTATCTCGCATAGAAGGTTGTCGGCAAACCGAAGAGTGATCTTGTTCTTAAGCATATCCACAAAAGCAAGACCAGGAAGTTGATTTGATAGCAGCTCTATTACCTCTTGCGGTTTGCAGTCGGTTACCGCAAAGAAATCAAGGTCGGAAAACTGGGCGAGAGTTCCCCGCGCAAATGAACCTAAAGATATCAATG
>JABGPX010000680.1 GCA_018644745.1 Spirochaetales bacterium | reverse complement strand
ATCCTGCCTGTTCTCTGGCAACAGGTCCTTTGAACTTTATACTATGATACGCCTCATTTCCGGATTGGTTAAGAGGGTGAAGGAGAATTGGCGAAACTGATACAGCGCCGGATTTAATCGCTTCCCAATCACTCCCCTCCTCATATTCTGCATAATTAAGCGCGCCTTCCAGCGCAAACGTCTTCGTGGTTTTAGATTCGGAGCGAACGACCAGATTGTCTTCATATACCCTGCGGGACGGATGGGTTACGCACACCCCGGCGGAGAATACAATTTTATCAGGAAAGTTGATGTTGATGAAATGATTATCGGTCCAAAGGCCGGCGAGAGCGGCAGCGTTCTCAACAATGAAGGATGCGGCAGCAGTATAATCAAGATTAACATCGTGCCCGGCAAGGGATACTGCTATTCCGGGACATCCCATGAGAGCTGCCTGTCGGGCGGCTGCCACAGTTCCGGAGTAAATTATATCCGTGCCGATATTCGGGCCGCGATTTATCCCGGACATTACAAGATCGGGAACAAAAGCAAGCGCCCCCAATAGAGAGTACAGTACACAGTCCGCCGGCGTTCCGGTGCAGCTGAAAGCCTGATCGCCAAGCTGTCGAAAAGTGACACCGTCTCGCAGAGTTACGGCATGAGACATGGCGCTGCGCTCACGATCCGGAGCGACGACCCAAACATCGTGAGATTTTTCCAATGCTGTCTTAAGAGTTATTAGACCGATGCTCTCAATACCGTCATCGTTTGTAAGAAGTATCTTCATGCGGAGACGGAACGAACAAGACTCGAGGAGGACTGTACTCCGTCAACAACCCGTATTTCTAGAACTTCAGGAGAGAATCCGAAGATTCGATCATACTCCTGGATTTTTTCTCGATACTCATCAAGAGCATCCCGCTTAACGAGCGAAATCGTGCATCCACCAAATCCCGGACCGGTCAAGCGGGAGCCGAGCACACCCTCAATCTCCCACGCCCGTTTCACAAGCCAATCTATTTCGGGGCAGGAGACTTCATAGTTATCTCGAAGACTCTCATGTGAATGATTCATGAGCCTGCCGAAAGATTCGAGCTGGCCTCTCTTCAAATAAGCCGCCGCTTCTTTCACGCGCTCGTTTTCTTCTATTACATGTATACATATACGCCTGAGCTCTTCCGGAACCATTCCCATGCTGTTGTGAAGATCAAAAGAGGTGAATTCAGACAGACGGGAGCCGAGTTTGCGATTTTTCAACAAGGTTACACATTCGCCGCATTTCATGCGCCGCTCTCGAAGCTCATCATGAGGCGATACTACCGGTACATTTGAAGCGGTAAGTACCAACTCAACATCAGAGAAATCGTAATCGATATATTCATAATCTAGAGTATGGAGATCGAGGAGTACAATCCTGTCCTGCTGCGCTACAGTTGAAACAAACTGATCGGTAAGAGGCTGCTCGATTCCCATAAACGCAGATTCCGCCATCGCTGCTGATTGTATTATCTGAAAATCTGACAGCTCAGCACTCAGCAGTTTTGATACGGCAAAAGCGGTGGCAACACCGAGAGCTGCGGAGGAACCCATCCCAATACCCGGGGGGATTTCGCTGCTGATGGTGAACTCCATACCGGAAAGTTTGTACCCGAGCTGCATAAGCTCATGGATCACCCCTTTCTGATAGTTAGCCCAACGGTCTTCCCTCTTAAATTTCAAATTCGGAATCGTTTTTCGCTTCCTCTCATTTAGATCGGCAGAATAGAATCTTAACCCTTGATCCTGTCGTCGAGAAACGGCAACCGAGAGATATCGATCTACAGCAAACTCCATAACTTGGCCGTCGTTGTAATCGGTATGCTCACCTATTAAATTTATAGTGGCAGGCGCAGAAGCTATTAATTCCGGCTCTTGCCCATATTCATCTTTGTGCAGACGCACAATATCATTCATTTTGAGTTGTGACCTTTCTAATAACGCGAAAGCATCATAGAATATATACTAACAAGACACCGTAAACTTATACTAATACGGCAGGATTTTCTTGATTATATGCTTCCCATATTCTTGCTGGTATAGTATTGAAAATCATCACTATTGGCAACGTAAAATTGAAAGTTTATGATACAAATCTCCACTTTCTTCACGACAGCAGGTTTTATCAATCGAGGTTCGGATGAATAAAACAGCAGTTATTACCGGGGCGACCAGCGGAATAGGAGCGGCCTTTGCGCGGCATTTCGCCCGTGAAGGCTGCAACCTGCTCATTACCGGACGCAGAGCCGATATAATCAACGCTCTCGCGCAGGAACTCGAACAGGAGTTTGATATATCTGTTCAGGTACTCATCGCCGAGTTTTCACTGGAAGCCGATCTCAACCGCGTTGTTGAAAAAGTAGACTCCCTGCTCTCTGTCGATGTTCTCATAAACAACGCCGGATTCGGAAAAGCTGGGGCGTTTGCCAAAGATAATGAGCTTCATTGGTCGATGCTGAATGTGCATATAATCGCCACGCTTCGTCTAGTCGAAGCGGTTGTTCCGGGTATGATGGAAAGAAATCGGGGAATCATAATAAATGTCTCTTCCCTTGCGGCCTTTTTCCCAATGATCGGCAGCACCACCTATGCCGCCACAAAAGGTTATCTGAACTCATTCTCAGAATCGCTTCAGATGGAGCTTTGGGATTACAACATAAAAGTTCAGGCACTTTGCCCGGGCATGACAACCACCGATTTTCACCGAAAAATGGGCGAGGCTGGAAAAGAAATTCAGGATAAGTATTTTCTGAAATGGATGAAACCGGAAGCTGTGGTGAAATACTCTGCCCGCAAACTGTCCGGCAACCGGGTAATCTGTATTCCCGGCATAGTGAACAAAATAATGGCCCGGCTAATTCCCCGGCTTCCCCGCCTGCTCTATTACCGAATCGCGAAAAAAGCTCGGAAATAAAAAAAACCGCCATAAGGCGGCATTTTTATACGGATAGGCCGAATCGACAAATCGATCCGGCCGTGGATGTACAGTATATCAGCTTTTAATTCCGTATTTTTTGTTAAAGCGCTCAACACGTCCGGCCGTGTCCACCAGTTTCTGCTTGCCAGTGTAAAAAGGATGGCAATTGGAACAAATTTCCACACTCAATTCTTTCATAGTCGAGCGGGTTTCAATCACATTGTCGCAACCGACGCAGGTGATACTGGCCGCTTCATATTTCGGATGAATTTTCTTCTTCATTTTGTGAACCTCCGGGCTATTCAGCCGTTCCCCCGGTATTCATGGACCGCAGGAAAGTGTCATTATTCTTAGTTTTATGCATTCTGTCAACGAGCATCTCGGTAATCTCGAGATCATCCATAGGATTTATTACTTTTCTGAGAACCCACATCTTCTGAAGCTCTTCCTCGGAAAGCAGCAGTTCCTCTTTTCGCGTCTGAGATTTCTTAATATTTATCGCGGGGAAGAGACGACGATCAGACATTCTTCGGTCGAGCTGAATCTCCATGTTTCCGGTTCCCTTGAACTCCTCAAAGATAACCTCATCCATCCGGCTTCCCGTATCGATAAGCGCGGTCGCCACAATAGTCAAGCTGCCGCCGTTCTCGATATTCCTCGCGGCACCAAAGAAACGTTTCGGCTTATGCAGTGCGTTGGAGTCGACACCACCGGATAGTATCTTTCCCGATGTCGGAACTGTCTGATTGTAGGCTCTCGCGAGCCGGGTTATCGAATCGAGCAGAATAACGACGTCGTTTTTGTGTTCTACAAGGCGTTTTGCTTTCTCGAGTACCATTTCGGCCACCTGCACGTGCCTGGTTGCCTGCTCGTCGAAAGTTGAAGCAATTACCTCGCCCTTAACATTTCTTCTCATATCGGTAACTTCTTCAGGCCGCTCATCAATGAGAAGCACGATAAGAAAAACCTCCGGATTATTATGAGTGATCGCATTGGCAATCTTTTGAAGAAGTATTGTTTTGCCCGTTTTCGGCGGGGAAACAATCAGCCCCCTCTGACCCTTTCCAATGGGGCAGAACAAATTAATCATCCTGGTAGAAATCTCGCCGTCCGGTGTCTCCATATTGATAATTTCCTCAGGATAAAGAGGAGTGAGATTATCAAAGGGGATACGAGTCTGCGCCTCTTCAGGATCGCTGAAATTAACCGCTTCAACACGCAACATTGCGAAAAAGCGCTCACCTTCCTTCGGCGGCCTGATCTGTCCCGCTACCGTATCTCCGGTTCGAAGATTAAAGAGCCTGATTTGAGAGGGTGAAATATAGATATCGTCGGATCCGGGAAGATAGGAGTTTTGAGGGGATCTCAAGAAACCATACCCATCAGGAAGGATTTCCAGGGAGCCGTATGCATATATAATTCCGCCCTTCTGGGTATGGGCCTTC
>JABGPX010000548.1 GCA_018644745.1 Spirochaetales bacterium | reverse complement strand
ATCGGGTCGCAGAATAGCCTCGTGGAAAAGACTCTTGTCTTGCGAAGTTACATTGTAACCGGGCACATCAGTTGAATGCTGGCCGGGGTTTCTTCGCGGTAAAAACGTCGCCACAGTACATCCCGGGCGGCAGCTATTTGGCATTCAATTGCTGTTTTATTATCCATGTAAGCCTCTTTCGTTGTATCCCAATCACAGATCTTCTGGATGGCGGAATATTAGTCCTGCTCTCCTCTCCAACTGTTTAGCTCCGCGGTCATGTGATTCCTCATTCCGCGATAAGATTTTGCGTCCCAAAGGTTTACCAGTTCACCCGGATCTTTTAGTAGATCATAGAGCTCACCCTCATTCTGGTTCCGGTATTCTACGAGCTTCCATTGTTTGCTCCGTATCATACTCATCCTTTCTATGTTGGGGAGCATATTACATTGCCCGTGTTCTGCAAACACGAATGGCCTGCCGGTATCCCGACCCGTCAGCACGGGCTCAGCGGATCGACAGAGAGGAGGAATTTCAATCGGAATTCCGGCCATACTGAACAGAAGGGGAGCCAGGTCCATTTGCTGAATCATTCCGTCAACTCGCCCTGTACGGGGCAAGATTCCAGGTCCCCAGAGGTAAGCAGGCACTTTAACTACCTGGTCGTACATAGTCCACTTTTGAATGTGGCCGTGATCGCCCAGGCAATCGCCGTGATCTGAGGTAAAAAGGATGAGACAATTATCTAAATAGCCGTTGCGGTCGAGCGCATCAATAACTCTCCCGACTTGCGAATCGATCAAGCTGACATTGGCGGCGTAATAGCGCCTGAGGCGAAGCAGTTGATCGTGGTCCGGTATATCTTGCCACCTAACGGCGTCGTGATTGCCGTTTATCATCTCATTCCGGTAGCGTTTGTGCGCTGTCGGCTGAAGAGCATATTCCTGTTTGCTGAGCTTCGGTACCGGTATCTCAACGTCTTTGTACATCTCTACCCATCTTTTCGGCGGATCAAAAGGAGGATGGGGTCCGGGGAATCCGATCTGTAAAAAAAGAGGTGTCTCGGCTTTACGTTGATCTAAAAACCACTCCGCCATCGTTCCGACAAAAACGTCTGAATGGTAGCGCTCCTCAAGTTCCCAATCGTATGCACCCAAAGATGTCTCGTAGAGCGGGTGATGGTCTCTGTAGTTTTGGCGTCCCGGTTTTGTTTTTCCTGAATTGTTTAAAAACTTGTCCCATTCGTCCAGGAAAACCCCGTGGGGTTTCTCAAATTTCAAAGGTCTGTCCTTATTCTCCACGATGTACCGCTGATCGAATCCGCCGGTCTGATCTATTGGAACAGTATGCATTTTTCCTATATTAACTGTATGGTAGCCGGCATCCTTAAAAAGATTCACCCACGAAGGTGTCCACGCATCGCCGTTGTGGAACACGCCAATTTCGTGGGGGTACATGCAGGTAAAGAAGCTGGCACGGGAAGGCACACACGAGGGAGCCGCGCAAAAACATTCACTAAAGTCGACTCCCTCGGACGCAATCCGGTCGATATTCGGAGTTTGCATCCATTCAGAACCTGAAGCGCCGGTGGAATCGAAGCGCTGCTGGTCCGTCATGATAACGACAATATTGGGTGATGTAGTCTTTGCCAAAGTTCTACCGCCTTTCGTCGAACGCTAATTCCGCCGCCAATGTTATCACTATTAGAAAGACACCCAATAGCGAGAAGTGGAAAAAAAATGTATCCGTGGAGGGCGATCTTTGTGAAATATCCAAAGATAATACTGGTATTTCACGGGTTTGACACGACGGTTTTCGCTATTAGGAGGCGCGTATGCTTCTACTGCTCTGCCGGTGATTTTCGCACTGAAGGATTGGTGTTTCTTTTTATACATATGCAGAATGCGGATCTTTGGCTCGCTTGACGGATCAAACAGGTATCTGAGTCCTGCATGCTCGCGCTTTTTTTCCCGGCTCTCGATTTTCGGCCAGAATGCTGGTGTGCAAACCTTTTTAATTTCCCATGGATGGACATCGATCCTCATTTGCTGGAGCTTGAGAAACATCTCCCCTGCGAGCTTAGCGGCGGCCATTTCTTCCGCTGCTTCCTGTACCCGCCTTTGTTTCATCTGTCGGCGCAATTTCTCTTTTTCACGCCGGTGGAGTTTGAGCTTGATAAAGTCACGCTTCTTCGGCCGGAAGAAGAGAGTCAACATCAGCCATAAAATAAGGATGCTGAAATACCGCGAACCGCTGGAGACCTCGTATGCACGGGTGCTCGCCTCGGATCGATCGGCCCAAGCATACATCTCACTGAAAGCTTCCATATCAACGAAATAGACGAAAAAGGGGGAAACTAGGAGAAAAATAAGTACAGGCGTAAAAATAAAAAAAAGAGTGATTTTTACGACGTTTGTATGTTTAGTTTTTCTCAAAGGACCAAGAATAGTCGAACCCTCCCTGCAGAAGTAATAAACCAACCTGGCCCGTGTGATATGTCCAATGCCAGATAAGGTGGGAAATAATTTTACCTACTGTGTCGGGTCCGCCCGGCATGCCTTCCGCTGCCACATTTGCCCGGAAATCCGTGACTTTTGCAAGAGCAGGGATGGTATATTCTGTTCGCAACGTGTGAATTGTACTAATGAACTCATGCGCGCCCTCGTTTCCTTCGGTAAGCTCCGGAAGCGCCTGGGGGGCCGGAGTGCCTGTGAACTCCTGCACTTTGTGAGGTATAGGCACGGTGGAAATTTTGCTGATCCAGACCATCTCGGCCCAAGTCATGTGCTTTGTCAGGTTCGCCATGGACAGGTAGGAGCCTTCCGGCTTGAAGTGAAGCTGCGTTTGGTTTGCGGTTTCGACCAGGTCTATAAGCCGATCCTCTGCCTCTATAAGAAACGCCGCTGCGGTCGCTGTTTCAGGATCAGGTATCGTCTGCACCGGATCGAGATTATATTTTCTTCCTCTGCTCATCTTTGCCTCCAATCATTGATTCACCTTCCCGTCGACTATATGATACATCAAGCAACTGAAGCAATGAAGGAGATACTTGTGGCGGAAAAGCAATTTTCTTTGGGATTGGACTCGAGCACTCAAAGTTTAACGGCGGTGATAATCGATCTCGATGAGAGCAGCATAATATATCAGAAATCCCTCGATTATGCCCTCGACCAACGGCTAAATGGATACGGGATTAACCGGAGCGAGTATATTGTTCCTCCTAGAGAGCAAGGAGAAGCTGATCAGCCGCCGCTCATGTATCTTGCATCCCTTGATGCGCTATTCAGCGATATGAAGAGCGATGGAGTAGATCTAAAATCGATTTCGGTAATCAATGACTCGGGCCAACAGCACGGTCACGTGTATCTCAATCCCGCTTCTGATAAGCTGTTTTCAGCCCTGAATTCAAGCCAGGCGGCAGAGGGTGATCTGGTGTCTCTGCTGGGCGGCTGCTTTTCATACGGAACCGCTCCCATATGGAAGACATCAAATACCGCGGCTCAGGCGGAGGAATTGAGAATAGGCGCGGGTGGAAAAGAGGCTATGATCCGCCTTTCCGGTTCAGACTCACCGCTGCGTTTCAGTGGTGCGGTCATCAGACGGGTGGGGCGGCAGTTTCCGGATATATATAAATCTACCAAAACGATTCATCTCATCAGCAGCTTCATTCCCGGTGTGCTTACCGGCAATACCCGGGTACCAACGGATTGGGGAAACTGCTGCGGTACATCGCTTATGGATTACCAAGGTAAGCAATGGTCGCCTGTTCTCGCCGCCTCTGCCGCAAAAGATTTGCCAGGAGGGACCGATGGCCTGCTAAGAAAATTACCCGAAATAGTCGCGCCGGATACGGTGGTAGGCCAGATCGCGCGCTACTTTGTGGATAAGTATGGCCTCGATCCTCTATGCCGGGTCACCGCGGGTTCCGGAGATAATCCCCAAACAAAAGTTTTGGTAAAAGGGGATCTGCTGAGCCTGGGTACCAGCTTTGTGAATATGGTTTCAACCGACGGAACATCATATGATTTTGACGGATACGCGAACGGGATGTACGACGGTCTCGGCAGGCCATTTATGTTCGGCTGCAGGACCAACGGAGCGATGGTATGGGATGGTGTGCGGGCCATGCACGGGCTGGGCCGAAATGATTTCGTTGCAGCCGACTCGACCCTCGAAAGCACCGAGGCCGGAAAGCACGTGTTTCTCTGGCAGCCGGACAACGAGTCCTTTCCTGTTTCCGGAGCAATCGATGTTACCCGTATTGGATACAGTGAGCCGGATCTCGCCCTTGATTACGCGGGTTCGATTGAGAGTGCTCTTGGAATTGTGTACCTTTACTCCCGGGGTTTCGCTGCATCCGGAAGCGGACCTATCGCTGTTACCGGCGGGGTAACCAAGGTTG
>JABGPX010000949.1 GCA_018644745.1 Spirochaetales bacterium | reverse complement strand
CCGCCGATAACGGCGGCCGCAGCCTCTTATGGGTGATAATCGAAGATATTTCCCGTATTCGGTATTTTTTCTATCGCTCTGTCGCTCAGTTTTGTTAGCTTTTCCAGAAAAGACGCATCGATATCTCCCGACATCGCTGCGAAATTGTCATCTACCTGAGCTCTATCACGCACCCCGACGAGGACTGAATTGATGAATCTCCGGCTCTTCACCCAGCGGATTGCAAGGTGGGTGAGTGAGCGATTGACCTCTTCCGCCGTAATCTTCATTTCTTCAACCGCGGTGAAAATTAAAGGCCATACATTCTTATCGAAGAGGGTTGTGCTCGGACGCTGGTCTCCTTCCTTGAAAACCGGACTCTCAGGGAATTTCCCGGTGAGAATACCCTGAGCTATTGAGCTGTAGGAGACAACAGCGATATCATGCTCTTCGCAGTATGGAATAATATCCTTTTCATCCCATCTCCAGAAAAGGTTATAACACAGCTGATGAGCGTCTATCGGGCCGATTTCACTTACTTCATTCATGTGGGTTATGCTGAAATTACTCACACCAATGGCGCCGATCTTCCCCTGCTCTTTGGCTTCTATAAGAGCTTCCATAGTCGGCCGCATATCCATACCCGTTCTCGGCCAGTGAATATAGTAGAGGTCGATGTGGTTGGTCTGCAGATTCTTCAAGCTCAATTCGATTGACTGGCGATACTCCGCTTTCGTCGGTTTCGCGCCCTGTTTTGATGCAAGAAAAATCTTGTCTCTTCGGCCTTTGAGAAAACTGCCGACCATCCGCTCGCTGTGACCGTTTCCGTATCCGCTCGCGGTATCGAAATGATTCATCCCGAGCTCGAGCGCCCGTTCCATCGCTTCTACCGATTGAGTATCATCCTGTCCGCCCCATTGAGCTCCGCCGAAAGTCCAGCAGCCGAGAGCGAGGGGATTGAGTGATTTGTCGATGTTTCCAATTTTTACCATACCGCAGTTTCCCGATGGCGATAGTCTCTGTCAAGTAAATTTTTGAAGACTCGGAACATGCGAAACTCCGCGATTGTATCAAGCAGCGATATGTAGTATCTATGATGATTATAAACGGGAGCGAATCATGAAAAAGCTTGTGAACTGGGAAATGGTGAATGATAAAATCAATAATCAGGATTGGGCCGGGGAGTTTTTCGAAACAACCGCCGCTGATCTTGATAAGTGGATAGAAAACTACCACGACGAGGCGGAGCGAAAGGCCGGCTGGTTTCATGATTATAATTGCGAGAAGTGTTCCGGCAGGTTGAAAATCGATCTCGAGAAATCCGGTGTACACGAATGTCCGGCCTGCGGCCATTTCACAAAAGGGGAGAAGCAGGACAATGCCTGGAATAATAACTACCGCGGCAAAGCAAACGGCATGGTGCTTTCCGCTGCTATTGCATTCAATGTCAGAGGTGACAAAAAGTATATCGAATACATAAAAAAAGTCCTTTCCTTCTATGCCGAAGACTATGATAAGTTCGACAACGAAGCGGTTGCGAAACGCTTTGAAGGTAAGATCATGAATCAGCATCTCGATGACGCGGTTGGGATGATGACCATCCTCCTCGGGATGACCATGACACGGGATCAGTTCTCTGTAGAGGAGTTGGAATACTACTACGACAAATTATTCACCAAAGAGGCGGAGCTGTTCGACTTTTTCGCATTCCGCATTTACAACATCCCTGTGTGGATTAAATGCGCCGAGGCAATGATCGGTGTGTTTTTCAATCATGAAGAGCTCATCAAACGGGCCTTTTACGAAAAATATGGAATCCTCGATCAGCTGAGAAGAGGTGTGACCACGGAGGGTATGTGGTATGAGGGCTCGATGCATTACCATTTCTATTCTCTGCATGCTCTGAGCTATGTGCTGATGATTTGCAGAAACTACGATTTTGAAATTCCCGAAATGGAATGGATATACGAAACCATAGAGCGTATGTATACCTATCCGATCAAGATGCTGTTCCGAAACCGACGATTCCCGAATCCCAACGATGCCCATCCGATCCTTACGCTCGATCGTTATGCTTCTCATTATGAGTACGCCAGCGCGATTTTCGACAATCCCTTATTTGCACAGGTTTGCGGCACCTTCTATCAAGGAGAAGAGGCAACAGGATCGGTTCCACGGCTCCTTTTCAACAACTCTGAGCCCACCGATACTGTACGGGACTTCGGCACCGTAAATAATCCAGATTCATATACCGCTATGTTGAAGAGTGATAACACCGAGGTTTTCCTCAAATACGGGGCGCATACCTATCTTCACGTTCATCCAGACGTTATGACTTTTGAGCTTGCCTTTGACGGAGATGTTGTGTCGTACGACCTTGGTTCCGGCGGTTATGCATCCTTCCTCTTTGTTGAGTGGCAGCGCCTTACGCCGTCGCATAATACCGTCGCGGTCGATATGAAAAGCATGCGAACTCTCTGCGACGGGATTGTGGAAGAATATGATGAGAAAGAGAACCTGATCAGGGTAAAAGCCAAAGGTGTGTATGATGCGGTAAACTACATCAGGCAAATCCGTGCCGGTGATCTGGTAGTGGAAGATCGATTTGAGATGGATGCCCGCGGCGATTATACGTACGACTGGTTCTTTTATTGTCTTGGCGATGTGGTATGCGAATATGAAACGACACCTGTTGAGAAGCTTGGCGAAGAAAACGGCTACCAGCATCTATTCGACATTAAAAAGTTTGAGACAGACGACACCTGGCGTGTTGACTTTGAGTTGGAAAATAAAACTGTTCGTGTTGAGATGCAGGGAGTTCCCGGAACCGAAGTGCATATTGTGAACAGCTATATGGACAGCACCGAGCACACCCGCTATGGCCTCATGGTTCGGAGAAAATCCGAGAAAACGGTATTCGACACAAAGTATACCTGCATCCGAAAATAGAGGCCTATGATCTGGAGCCGTCGCGACGGAACGGTTTTGCTACCTTGAATTCTGCCGAAAGCTCATCGAGTTTACCGGCATCCTCATCGGTCATATCAAACGAAGCGGCTTCCGCATTTGCTATAGACTGAGCTTCATTTTTCGCGCCGGGAATCGGAAATCCCTCCGGGATTCTGGCAAGCCAGTTGATAGCTGCCTGCGCCATTGTTACTTTGTACTTCGCCGCAATTTGCTCGAGGGCATCAAGAAGGGGTCTAATTCTCCCGAAATTTTCACCTTTGAAATGTGAGATTCGCTTCCGCATGTCTTTTGGTTCCGAGCCGGGCCGGTATTTACCCGAGAGCAGACCCCTGCCGAGAGGGCTGTAAGCGATAAGAGTTACGCCGAGTTCGCGGCATGTTTCAAGCACCCCGTCAGCTTCAGGAGAACGATGAACCAGACTAAACTCCACCTGATTTGAAGCAAGCCTGTGTCCCCGGGATACCAGTACTTCATGGGCCCTGCGCATCTCCTCCGCGGAGTAATTGCTGACACCCGCGGCTTCGATTTTGCCTTCATCAAGGGCATCCGCCATTCCACTCATGAGTTCCTCAACGGATACGCCGCCCCCGCTGAAATGAGTCTGATACAGAGTAATGGAATCCAGACCCAACCTTGTGAGGCTTTTTTCCAATGCTTTTTTGAATGATTTGATAGATCGCCGCCATGGCAACGGCGCGTATTTAGTCGCAATCTTGATGCCGGCGCTGCCGCGAGCCGCAAGTATTTCGCCGACAATTTTCTCGGATTTGCCGAAGCCGTAAATCTCAGCCGTATCAAAAAGATCAACTCCCGCCGCTACGGCCGCATCATACGCCGGGCCCGCTTCCTTCACACCCATCAATGCGCCATAACCCCACATTTTGCTGTTGGCCCACGGCATTGTGCCGATGCCTACGGGATGTACTTTGTTCTTGCCGATCATTTTGGGTCTCATCGTTGGCTCCTGTTTAGCTCGATTGTAGATGAGAAAGTACTAAGCCAGGAGCCGATCGGCTACAAAAACCGATTTGCTCGAGCCGGGCCCTCAAAAGCTTCTGGCCTCACTTTCGGTATTATTATTTTATGTTAATTAATCTTTCCGCATTGAGAGTGAAAATAGAGTTTTTCACCGAATCCTCAACATCCGCATAGGTTACTTTCATAACTGCCGCCCGGGTAACAAAGAGCGGCGAGTTAGAGCCGAAGAGAACACGTTCGGGAGGAACGTGCTCCATCAGGTCATCAATCGGCTTAAACCAGTCTACGAAGGCGATATCGAAGGATATATTGCCGTACTCTTTCGCGCTTATCGTCTCATTTCGGTTCATATTGAGGCAAATGATTGAGAGCTCCGGTGAAGCTTCCGCCAGCTCGATGATGTCTTCAACCGGAACGGCAGGAATTTGCATCTGTGGATTCTGAAAGCGTTCGTCTTCCATGCGAACTGTTAT
>JABGPX010000973.1 GCA_018644745.1 Spirochaetales bacterium | reverse complement strand
TGATGATTTAATCCCAAAGTCATTTTTCCGCACCTATGCAGATCCCTTTGCGGCAAAGCTTGCCCCTGTGCTCGTTGGTTTCTACGGGCTATTTCTCCCAATTTATCTCATCCTAAACAACGTAGTAAAGGTTCTTCTGTATTCTACCGGCAGACACAAGGCCGCCCGGGAAGAACTGCGAACAAAAAGAGATCTGCGATTCATTGTTAATCTTACAGGAAAAGAAGTGGGCCTTCCGGTTGACGATCAGAAAATGATAGAAGATATCCTTCACTTTCGCGATCAGATTGCCCGTGAGGTAATGATACCTTTTCACAAACTGCCGGTACTCAACATAGCACAGGACGCGATAGATGCAGCCCGTATATCTGTAGATACAGGATATCGGTTTATTCCGGTTTCTCAAGGCAGAACGGACAACATGGTTGGTTATATCGATACGACCGAGCTGCTCTGGAAAAGAGAAAAGAAAGTTGATGCGGTAATGAAGCAGGCTGTCTATTATCCGGAAACCAGAAGTATACCCGACCTCCTTCTCGATATGAACGTGAAGAGCCTGAATGTCGTTTTCCTGGCAGATGAATATGGCGGAATCGCGGGTATGATAACTCCAAGCCAGATCGTCGCGGATATCGTTCACTTTACGCCGGGCGGCGGCACCGAGTCTCCTGATCTCAGGATAACCGAATCGGACTCTCTCCTGGCGTCCGGTGAAATGGATCTGGAGGATCTCTCCCACGAATTAGCTGTCAGTTTCAGTCGCAGCTATACCAGCACCATCGGCGGATATCTCAGCGAGCGTATGGGGGAAATTCCGGAGATAGACAGCGAATACCGTGAAAACGGATATATCTTCAGGATAACTCAAAGAAACGATAGGCATATCGAACAGGTAGAAATTCTATCGGAAAGCGACAAGCATAACCCGTGAGGAGAGCCGATGCCCGAGCTGCCGGACATCCAAATCTATATTGAAAGCCTCGGACTCCGGATATTCGGAAAAGAGCTGATAGACATAAAAATTATTAATCCATTCCTCTTGAGAAGCGTCGATCCGCCTCTCGCCGAATATAATGGAAAACAGATAATTGGGATAGAAAGAATAGGAAAGCGAATTGTTCTCTGTTTCAAGCAGGATCTTTTTCTGGTAGTCCACCTAATGATAGCCGGAAGACTTCGATGGATGGAGGTAAAACCCAAACCTTCCAGGAAAATCGCTCTTGGTTTGTTCACCTTCGAATCGGGATTCCTTCTGTTCACCGAAGCTGGCACCAAACGCCGCGCTTCTCTGCACGCGGTCCGCGGCAGAGAAGCTCTCGCCTTTTTCGATCGAGGCGGTATAGATCCTGTAAGTTCTGATGAACATAATTTCCGCGCTGCGCTTACACAAGAGAATCATACTCTGAAGCGCACTCTCACCGATCAGCGCTTTTTCTCGGGAATAGGCAACTCATACTCCGATGAAATCCTCCACGCCGCCGGCCTTTCTCCTTTCAAGCAGTCTCAGCGCCTTACAGATGATGAGATCCATCGCCTCCATCGCTCATGCATTGATGTTCTTGAAATCTGGACCAAGAGACTTCGAAAGGAAACCGGCAACGGCTTCCCGGAAAAGGTAACGGCATTCAGAGAAGAAATGGCGGTGCACGGAAAGTACGGCGAGCCATGTCCTGTATGCGGGACGGCGGTCCAGAGAATCCGCTATGCCGAAAACGAAAGCAACTACTGCCCGAAGTGCCAGACCGCCGGGAAGCTGCTCGCGGACAGAGGTTTATCGAGGCTTCTGAAGGATGATTGGCCGTCGACAGTGGAAGAGCTCGAGGCACTCCAAAGCTCACATTGAGAGGAGCTCTCACATTGACGCGACA
This sequence comes from Spirochaetales bacterium, assembly GCA_018644745.1. The sequence continues at coordinate 2,533 of JABGPX010000973.1, read as the reverse complement.
GGGTGCTGTCGCTATTATTTCGCCTATGGCAAAATACCCTTTTCAACAAATAGAACAGAAGTGGCAGAAATACTGGGAACAAAACCGTACGTTCGCGGTGAGTGAAGATCAATCAATCCCAAAAGAGAAACGCAGATACGTATTGGATATGTTCCCTTATCCATCCGCGACGGGTCTTCACGTCGGCCATCCTGAAGGCTATACCGCGACGGATATCTATTGCCGCTATTTGAGGATGAACGGATATCATGTGCTGCATCCAATGGGATATGACTCCTTCGGTCTGCCTGCCGAAACATACGCGATAGAAACAGGCACCCATCCGAAAACCACAACCGAGGACAATATCAGCCGGTTCCGTACACAGATAAAATCTCTGGGATTTTGCTACGACTGGGATCGGGAAGTGGCAACTCACACCGAGGAATACTATCGCTGGACCCAGTGGATATTTCTGAAACTCTACGAACGAGGTCTAGCTTATGAAGCCGAAATCCCGGTTTGGTATTGTGAAGCCTTGGGAACAGTTTTGGCGAACGAAGAGGTTATTACGACTCCGGAGGGGTTGAGGTCGGAACGGGGAAACCACACTGTTGAGAGAAAACCTCTGAAACAATGGATGCTGAAAATTACTGAATACGCCGACAGGCTTGTAGAGGGCCTGGATCGGCTTAGTTGGTCTGAATCGATCAAAACAATGCAGCGCAATTGGATCGGCAGAAGCGAAGGTGCGAATGTCACTTTCCCATTGGCGGATGTAGACGGAGAGATAGAAGTATATACCACCAGACCGGATACGCTTTTTGGTGCTACCTATATGGTGCTGGCCCCCGAACATCAGCTTGTCAATGTTATCTGTACCTCTTCGCAGCGCGACGACGTTGATAACTACATACATCTAGCTTCGCAGAAATCCGATCTCGAACGAACCGATCTGGCGAAAGATAAATCCGGAGTATTTACCGGCGCATACGCGATAAACCCGGTGAACGGAGCGAAGGTGCCGGTCTGGATATCAGACTACATTCTAATCTCCTATGGTACAGGCGCGATAATGGCCGTTCCAGGGCACGACGAACGGGATTTTGAGTTCGCACGGAAGTTCAATTTGCCGATCATCCAGGTAGTTTCAAAAACCGGCGAGGCTCACGTTTTGGAAGAAGCCTTCGCCGGAAATGGTATCGCCGTAAACTCAGGCGAATTTGACGGGTTGGAAACCGCAGTATTCAAAGAACGAATAATCCGCTGGCTGGAGGAAAAGGGATCCGGCAAAAAGGCTGTAAACTACAAACTTCGGGACTGGATCTTCTCTCGTCAGAGATACTGGGGAGAGCCTATACCATTAGTTCACTGCGGCGAATGCGGGATTGTTCCGGTACCTTACGACCAGCTGCCCCTCGAACTCCCGAAGGTGGAGAGCTATACAACCACCGGCACCGGGGAATCCCCGCTGGCATCAATCAACGACTGGGTAAATACCGAATGTCCCTCATGCGGCAAAGCGGCAAAACGGGAAACAAATACGATGCCCCAATGGGCAGGCTCGTGCTGGTATTTCCTTCGCTATCTTGATCCGCACAACACAGAGACTCTGGCATCAAAAGAAGCTATAGATTATTGGATGCCGGTGAATTTGTATGTCGGCGGCGCGGAGCACGCGGTTCTTCATCTGCTTTACTCACGATTCTGGCATAAGGTATTGTTTGATTTAGACATAGTAAGCACAAACGAGCCTTTCCTACGCCTCATCAACCAGGGAATGATCCTCGGCGAGGGCGGCGTGAAAATGTCCAAGTCTCTCGGAAACGTAATAAATCCGGATGACGTGGTAAAAGATTTTGGGGCTGATTCGATGAGATTGTACGAAATGTTTCTGGGACCCCTAGAAGTGTCCAAACCATGGTCGACTCAAGGGCTCTCCGGAGTACATCGCTTTCTCGACCGGGTTTGGAGAATCGCAGAACGCGGCATCAGCGACGATCCCGCGCCTGAAAACTTGGTGATGGTTCTTCATAAGACCATTAAAAAAGTTTCTCATGACACAGGAGAGATTGAGTTCAACACCGCTATAGCCCAAATGATGATATTCGTAAACGAAGCGTTTAAGGTTGATCCGATGCCCCGCGTTGTCTGGGATCCTTTTGTTCGGCTTCTTGCTCCGTACGCCCCCCATATAGCCGAGGAACTCTGGGAAGCTCTGGGAAATCCGGCCCCGATCGCCAACGCGACGTGGCCCGAATACGATGAATCAAAAACCCTGGAATCCGAACTCACGGTTGTAGTTCAGATCAACGGAAAAGTGAGAAGCAAGTTCCAGATAGCTGCGGGAACCGGGAAAACAGATATGGAAAAACTCGCCTTTCAGGCTCCCAGGGTTGGCGAGCTTACGGAAGGTAAAGAAATTGTGAAAGTAATATGTGTACCCGATAAACTGGTAAATATCGTCGTAAAATAATCTGTTTGGGGAAGTGATGTACCAGAAAAGACGAAAAAAGGCAGCCAAATGGCTTGCTGATAATGATATCGACGCCGC
>JABGPX010000445.1 GCA_018644745.1 Spirochaetales bacterium | reverse complement strand
ACTTTTCCCGTAACACAATCCTCTCATAGATTTGTGTCTCCAGGAAACCTGGGGTGGTTACACTAATGGGCCATCGCCGTCAAACCGCAACCGGGTACCAACGACAATGAAGGCGAGGAAACTCTTCCAAGGCCGCGGAGGTATCCAGCAAAATCGAACGGCCACCGGGCCGATCATGAATGTGGTGTGTCGTCGAAACTTGAATTGTGCGATCGCAACGCGTAGGGCGGGAATTGGAGCCTTCCGATATCGCTAGCAAATGCCAATCGTCACCGACAGAGGCAATTAATTCCCAAATTTCGCGAGTAGCACTAATATGCCTAAAATGGCATAATATGTGGCCTATCCGTCCAAAATCAAAGGAGATTCCCTACAGTGCATGAAACCCAGAATACTCCACTACACGATATCCTGGCCAAGATCCAACGGAAATCCGATACTATTGGGCTGTCAGAAGACGATTTGAATAAACTGAAAGACGTCGTAGAGGAAAACGCTGACGCGCCACAAAAAGTTGATTCCGAGCCCGATGGTACCAGCGAAACCACGACACTTTTTCGCACGATGGTTCGGCATTTTTACAGTTGGGATCAGGAACTTGGATTGCATATGAGTTTTGACAACGATGGTCTGAGTGAACTATTTAAGGAAATTGATCCAGGTGTCCACAACAGACTTAGTACGGTAGGGTACCTGACCCATCCCGTTCGTAGCGAGCAGGTAATTGAGGCAGTAATCGCCTCCGTTAGATCTGGCGTCAACTCGTATTGCTTCCAAAACAGTCTTCTTATGGCTGGCCTTATGGACATTGAGGACTGCAGTGAACTAATAATAGATTACTTGAGGTCTGAACGGTCCGACTCTGGGAATGTGCGCAATGCCCTTGCCAGTCTCCTCATTTTCGAGGTCAACTCTGTAGCAGACATCTTCAAGGCACACATCACCTACGAGTACGACAGCCGCATACGCGATTATTGCTTCATTTACTTTCAAAGGCATCCGGAAGAGATCGAAGAGAAGGAATTGATTGGCTATTACGAAAAAGAGGAGGACGCCGACGTCCTTTCAAGGAGAGTTGACCTCCTCCTGAGATTCATTGCGTCTGGATTTGATCCCGAAGCTGTTCTTACGAAAATAATAGATGAGTCGTACATCACTGCTGACATGGCAAAAACGATCGCGGAGGTAGTCTGGAACTATGAGAAGCGAGAGTTGGCCGATCTGCTGTGGTCCTGGGGCGAGGCAGGTTTGGCTCGCTTTCTACCCCTTCTTGCTTACGAGCACTCCGTGCGCTGGGCCTTGCCGGTTCTGAAGGATTGGCTAGCGAACGCCCAGGATATTTCGAGTGATGCACGAGCATATCTCATATCAACTATCGGTTTGATGGATGACACATGTTCTCAATGGCTCACAGTGCTGATGGATGATGCCGACTGGAGCATTCGCACGGCGGCAGTCATGGGCGCTCTTGGAAAAAAAGACCTCATGCCGCGTGTGTACAAGATGACTACGGACGCCGATGTCGACGTTCGTGCTTCCGCACATATTGCTCTATCTGTCCAAGGCCAGCAAGAAGGTCGGGACGAAATTGTTTGCCAGGAACTCTGGATGAGCGGGCTCCTAGAAAGGGATATGTACATAGCATACCTGCCCTACAAGTGGTACGCGAAGAAAAACGGCCTCCTGCCGCCACCTTGTGTTTTGGATCGAATCACCATGTTTGACCAATTAGGGCTTGATGTCTGCCTCGATTATTATCGGGATCACCTAACGGACCTACTTCGTTGGGTGCCGGGGGTCGCAGAATCTGACAATGGCGACATCGATATCTTTAGCGAACCGCCGAGAGAAATCCAGGCCGAAAGGCGGGCCCTGGCAATCCTTGGAATGCTTTGTGACGAACGGTCCGATATCTTTCTGGAGCACTATATGGTGGACAGGGCAAACCTCCAGCAGAAAATGAGCGCCCTGCTTTGTGCCAACAGTCGCCCCCGCTCCGCGGCAGGCAACTTTATTCGAAGGATCATCACCATCCAAAACCCAAAAGAAGTCCGAGTCAATAAAGAGGACCTCTTACCTGCCGTGCTGCAGATCGCGATAGGTGATCAATCGATCTATGACAAAATAGTTGACGCATTCGGAGACGACGGGGTTCAGTTGGAATCCATAATGGGCTATTTGCTACGAATGAGGGTAAGCGATTCCGCAGATGAGAAAATAATAAAGGGCCTTTCACACATAGAGCAACTCGGCGATCCGATGCTTCAGGACGTGAAAAGGCTCATGGTAATGCCCAGTACGGACACAGGCGAATTTGCTTTCCCCGAACGATTCTTGTATAACAATTTTCAAGGGGTCAGGAAGAGGCTTGCTTGGAGACTTCGGAACGGAGAGTTTCATACAGGAACAAGTAGCTCTTTTCTACTACAATTACTACAGGATGAGGATAGTGAGGTGGTGGTGCTGGCGCTAAAAAGTTACTTTAGAGTCTGTCCAGCGAAACAGGATAAATACTTCGCGCTGCAATACGCCATGTGCCACGAGAATTGGTCAGTCCGGCAGGAAGCAGTTGAACTAATGCGTACGACAGATGGATTTGTGATGGATTCTTGGCACACCCTTGTTGGTTTATGGATCAAGGAGGAGGATACGGACGTGTTGAGCAGCGCCATCAGGCTAATCAAAACTAAAGACGCGATAGAAACAAAGAGTAACGACCTGTTGTATACAGCCATGGACCCAAATCTGGTGAATATGCAGTTCAATATCAATTTGAAGTGGGATTCTGATCAAGATTATCATACCGAGGCAATGCGAGTCGTAATTGAGGCAATCACGAAACGTAGCCGCGCCGAAGCCGCCGAAACCTATGCAGGCCGAAATGTAGTAATCACGAATATTCCAATTCCTTATGAAGCCCCGGCTGCCGGGAAGTGGCTCAATAAGGAGGAATTCGATACTATCGCCGTTTATCTAAAAGTGACACTAGTGGACGATGATACAGGGGCAATTGTAACCGAAGTGGCAGGTCAGAAAACTGGGGAAATCTTCAATTTGCTTTTCGAGGGAAAAAATAGCATCGCCATACGAGCATCATGGAGCTAGCAGCTAAGGAGCAACAACATGAGTCTGGAAATTATTAGGCATATCAACTATGGGTACGACGACTTGGAACCGGTTATCCTGGGGCTCATGGCGATGAATAAGAACTTCATGCTCATAGGACGGCACGGTACCGGAAAGACACGCCTCGCAAGAATCCTCTCACGGGGCTTTGGCGAGAGCGGTTTCGTGTTCTACGATGCCACAAAAGATGATTTGATTACGATCGCAGGGATACCCGACTCGGATGCCATTCAACGCGGCAGGTTGGAGTTTCTAAGACACCAGCGGACTATTTGGGACAAAACAACCGTTGTAGTTGACGAGATCACCCGCGCGAACAAGGAAAATCAGAATCTCTGGCTGGAGATCCTCGAAACGAGAACGTGTTTCGGTATCCCGCTGTCGTACAGAACCATTGTGGCGACGGCAAACCCGGAATCGTATGCGGCGGCATTTCAACTCGACGAAGCATTGCTGGACCGGTTTAGTGCAGTCATTCCAGTACCGGAGTTACAGGCTGGGATAAAGTCTTCAGATGTGGATGCGATAGTTAGACTATCCAGTTCGAGCGAGAATGTGTTGGAAGCGGAGGAGCTTTCCCGCATTTTCGCCTCTATTCAAGCCAGTCATCACAGGCTGGTGGTTGGCGGCGCTGTCGCAAAGGTCCGGCAGTACGTAGCAAGCGTGGTGCCGGCGCTCCTGGAAACGCTGAAAGAGCAGAACGGGCCTTACATCAGTCCCCGTACGTATGCGAAAAACTTGCCGGAATCCATCCTCGCTATTGGAGCCTACTACGCTGCCGCCGGTTCCCGGGAACCACTGCAGCAAGCGGGACTGGACGGCCTGACGTACTGTATCGGGACGAAACTTCAAATAAGGCCAGTCCTGCTTAGTGCCGTCCACGAGTCCGCCAAAGGCCTTCTGTCATCGGGCGAGATATCGGATATGGACAAATTACGCCTAGAGATTGCGGCGTTGGGTGACTTCCAGGAACGGTTGTCGTTCTTACGGGAGCAGGGCGAGCAGATCCAGGAAAGTCTGAAATCCGACGAAAAGGAGAAATTCCTGGGAGAACTCTTGAGAGGCGCTTCGCAAAAGGGAGAAAAGGAGAAGCTGGTTCTATTGCAGGAGGTGCTCGAGGAAATGGGGTTCGACGGTGACATTTTGCGCCAGGTAGACGGGCACCTCATCCTGACCATCAATTCGGCCATTAACTTCATCCTTCCGCTCCTGAGCAAGCTGACGATCAGATCCCAAGGGGGCACGGAGAGAGCTTATCGCAACATAGAAATCTTCAGAAAGAT
>JABGPX010000471.1 GCA_018644745.1 Spirochaetales bacterium | reverse complement strand
ATATTAGAGAACATGAATGAACAGATTGAAACATTGACCGATTCGAAGCGCCGGGCGCTGCTAGACCAGGCTTATATATTTGCCATAATAACCATTGTGTATAACGTGGGTGAGGGAGTAATCTCCACCATTCTTGGATTTCAGGATGAGACACTAGCTCTCGCAGGTTTTGGATTCGACAGTTTTGTTGAAGTTATTTCCGGCATCGCTATTGCCCGTATGGTTTATAGGATGAAGCGCTCAGAGATTGATACCCACGACGGGTTTGAACGGACTGCCCTCAGGGTAACTGGAATAGCATTTTACCTGCTTACGGCGGGAATAATCGTCGGATCTGCCTTGAACATCATACGGGGCACCATGCCGGAAACGACTATGGCCGGTGTAATTATTTCCGGAATTTCCATTCTTACTATGTGGCTTCTCATGAGGGTGAAAACAAAAGTTGGGACTGCCCTTAAATCAGCGCCGATTCTTGCAGACGCAAACTGCACCCGAACCTGTTTTTACCTTTCCTTTATCCTGCTTGCATCAAGTCTTCTTTATGAATTTCTCCGTATCCCATACATCGATGCGGCAGGCAGTCTCGGTATTGCCTGGTTCGCTTTTCGTGAAGGAAGAGAAGCTCTGGAGAAGGCCAGAACCGGCGATCTTTCCTGCGGATGCGGAGATGACGCATGCGAAAATGTAGAAGGAGAAACACTGTGAAGTATGTAGGAGCACATGTCAGTATCAGCGGAGGAGTAAACGAGGCGCCGGGGCGAGGCGTGGAAATCGGTGCCAAAGCACTCGGGATATTTAGCAAAAATCAAAGACAATGGAAAGCGGCTCCGCTTACGGATGCAACTATCGAAGCGTTTAAGCAAAATCTTGGCGAGTCAGGAATCGACCCCTCGCTCGTGGTCGTTCATGACAGCTATTTAATCAATCCGGGGAATCCTGATCCGGAGAAAAGAAAGCAATCCATCGACGCTTTTATTGATGAAGCAAAGCGAATTGAGCAGCTGGGCTTGACCCTTCTGAATTTTCACCCGGGCAGCGGGTTGAAGCTGATTAGCGAAGAAGAAAGCCTTGAGCTCATCAGCGAAGGGATGAATACCGTTCTCGCCGAAACCGAGACCGCATTACTGGTAATCGAAGGCACCGCCGGCCAGGGAGCTCACGTAGGGTACCGCTTTGAACATCTAGCGGAACTCATTCGCACATCTAAAGATAAAAGCCGCGTGGGCGTGTGTCTCGATACATGTCACCTTTTCGGTGCGGGATTCGACATTCGTACCCCGAAAACGTATAAACAAGTTATCGATGATTTTGATAAGATTGTCGGCCTCAAGTATTTGAAAGCTCTTCATATTAATGATTCGAAAATAGATCTGGGGAGCAGGAAAGACAGGCATGAAAAAATCGGCGAAGGTCTCCTGGGGCTGAATACTTTCAAAAATATCATGACAGATCCTCGTCTTGAAGGTCTGCCAATGATCCTGGAAACCCCTGACCCTTCGGTCTGGAAAGAAGAGATTGAAGCATTGTACTCTTTGGCCTAAACAAAACTCAGTTCTATTCCGCGCAGAGAATTATCGATATACTACTAGTATAATAAGAAGGGATAGTCTCGTGGCTATAAAAGACGTCGGATGGAGAGAAAATGACCGATTTGAGTGACTGGCTGAACAAAACGATGCCTGCGACGGTAAAAAAGCTCGAGCAAAGCATCATCACCAAATATCACGTTGAAACAGGTGATTATTTCGGATTGACAGGTTGTGCGGAAGTAATCGAAGTGCTTGATGATCTCCTGGCGGTGCTCTTTCCGGGTTGCTACGGAAGGGAGAAGATCTCGATCGATGAGATTACTTATTTCCTTCATGATTCATTGCGTCATATTTCGACAAGATTGATGAAGCACCTAAACTCGGTGTTCCAATATCAATGCCACCATGAACAGAAGCAGCGTTGCGAATGCGATGAACGGGCGCGATTAGTTATCATAAACCTCATAGAATCACTTCCTGAAATACGAGGGATATTGCTCGATGACATCAGCACCGCCCTGGCCGGGGATCCGGCGGCCTATTCTCTCGATGAAATAGTATTGAGCTATCCTTTTATTGACGCGATAGCAACACACAGGCTGGCTCACAATTTGTATCTTCAGGGAGTGCCAATAATTCCGCGGATAATGTCAGAAAGAGCTCATTCGGCTACGGGGATAGATATCCATCCGGGAGCCGTAATAGGACCCGGGTTCTTCATCGATCATGGTACCGGCGTGGTAATAGGCGAAACCTGCACAATCGGGAAAAATGTAAAACTCTATCAGGGAGTTACCCTGGGTGCCCTATCTCCCTTCGACAAAGAGGGTAACCTTACTAAGGGACAAAAGCGACATCCCAGCATAGAAGACGATGTTATCATTTATGCAAATGCAACAATTCTGGGTGGAAATACGGTTATAGGGAAAGGATCGATAATTAACGGAAACTCATGGGTAACCCGCTCTGTCGCCGCAGGGACGATAGTTAAGCGCGACCAGGTTGTAAAGACTCCGAAATAAAAAAAGCGTAGATTGGTGTAACCCAACCTACGCCTTCAAGCTGTAAACCTTTTTCTTAATCTTCCTGAGAAAAATCTTCTTTTCCGGCACCACATACCGGGCAGATCCAGTCTTCGGGCAGCGCCTCGAAAGACGTACCGGCGTTTACGCCGTTATCCGGATCGCCTTCTTCCGGGTCATAAATGTAGCCACACACGTTGCATACGTATTTCGTCATTTCATACTCCTATTTATTCCGCAGCAGAATTTGCTGAATTATCCTGCCTGCTTCCAAGCTCTCTGTCAAGCATAAATGTCGCCTGCGGAGTGTCTCCGAACATTTTTATCTGCTGAACAATCTCATCCGCATTGGCTTCTTCCTCGACCTGTTCGGTTACAAACCACTGCAAAAATGATTCCGTGGCGTGATCTCCGACTTCACGGGCAAGATCAACCAGCTTGTGAATACAGCTGGAAATATGTCTTTCATGGGTTAAAGTTGCCTCGAAAGCGTCCAGCATTGTATCCCAGGCGGCTTGAGGTTTTTCGAAACTGGGGAGTACAGGTTGTTCACCTCGATCGTGCATGTAATGATAGAATTTCATCGCGTGGGCCGATTCTTCACTAACCTGAATCTGGAACCATTGTGAGGCTCCCTTCCAATTCTTTACCTTCATGTCAGACGACATGGACAGGTACAAATAAGCGGAGTTCATTTCCTCATACAGCTGTGTGTTCAGCGCGTCTAGCAGTCTTTTATCCATTTAGTTTCCTCCTCGTGACATTTTAACAACACTCAATTGTCGTGTATATTACTTATACGATAATATACTAGATGCACTATAGAAAACCAATGGTAAAACCTTAGTCCTCATGAGATTGTGTCGGCAGTCAAGCTCCTGAGTATCTCTCTGGAAAGCTGCGGATGAATCCCCATCCGGGTAAGACAAAAATCATACTTCACAGGGTCGTCGGGAGCGATGCTCCTGAAGAAATCGGTAACTTCGAGGGCCGCACGCAAATCCGGCTGCTTTCGATGGGTGAGTCCGAGTTCCAGACTGATGCTATGCATATGAACATCCATTGGAACTACGAGTAGAGAACAAGGAACATCGGGCCAACCTCCCGGGTCCACCGCATCATCGCGGATCATCCAGCGAAGATAGAGATGAAGCCGTTTACAAGCGCTTCCCTTGTCTGGAGACGCGACCATTCGCAGAGGGCTCCCGGCGGGGCCCCCGGCGGGGCCCCCGGCGAAACAATTCAGCCGGGCGACGAACGCTGAAAGTGCAGGAATCGTTGTCTGATGCTCATTTTCGATAGCAGCCCGGAAACACTGCCGAAGGCTGCCATATGCGGTTATCGCGCCCCGGATGCCCGTGAGCAGGGCCACCAAATCATCCTGAGTATAAAAACGGTATTTGAACCCGGCAAATCTCTTTGTGAGTTCTGAAATAGAGAGATTCACCAGCGAACGATACGGGTTTTTGAGGCGATCAAGAATCCAGGTGCCTGCGTCAACAATGCTCTTCACCCGTCCAAGCGATATGCTTGCGGTTATCAATCCGACGATCTCCCTGTCCCGCGGATCATCATATTCGTACACGAGCTGCAATGGATCAGGATTAATGTATTCACGGCGGTTGAATTTTTTGTAGAGGGTTTCGAAAAGAGCCTTCTGGTTATGAGGTATTGTTACTCGTCCTCGGGTTCCATCTCAAGCACACGGACTATCTGCCCCGGGTCCAGGCGGAACATCGATGCCTTTCCCTGATAGAACCCATGATCTTGTATGAGATGAATGTGCAGATCTGAATAAACAATCTCTTCTCCGCTTTTTTCATTTTTAACGATTGTGTTTGTTTTTTGATACAATCCCG
>JABGPX010000437.1 GCA_018644745.1 Spirochaetales bacterium | reverse complement strand
GGATTGAAACGGGAAAAAACTACAGAGTCGAGAACTTCCGCTCTCTCTTTTTCCGATAACTCCGCTGGTTCCTTCCAGTTTATGCCCCGCACAGATTTCATTTTCTCAGGATCCTCCAGGCCGACCTGAATTCCAATGGCTCTCGCCGTGGCTTCCTGATCGCCGGTAATCATTACAACGCGAATCCCCGCGGACCGGCATTCAAGAATCGCAGGTCTTACATCCTCTCTTGGAGGATCGAGAAAGGTGACAAAACCGTGGAGGGTTAAATTCTCATACACCGGATCGTCTTCAGCAGCTGTCTTCTTCGAAGCCATAGCGAGTATTCGAAGTCCCTGCTCAGCCAACTCCTCGTTTTTCGTAATCCACTCATCTCTCAGTTTCCCGGAGAATTCCCGTTCGCCGTCTTGTGTCTGAATGGATGAGCAAACCGATAGAACCGCTTCCGGAGCGCCCTTTACCGCTACCAGAGTTCTCGTACCATCAATATGCCGGGTGGCCATCATCTTGGTTTCCGAGTCGAAAGCCTCTTCGCCGGCAACCGGATACGACGCGAGCAGATCCCCTCTCGGGATACCCGCCTTCTGCCCCAATCCCAGCAAGGCTATCTCCATCGGATCGCCGGTGCTGCTCGATGCGTTATTACAAAGCACACCGGTCTGGATTATCTCCCGTGCTGAGGCCGGCAGATCATCTGTCTGATCTGCATCCACCGATCTTTCCGCCGAGATGAGTCCTTTAATTGTCATGCGGTTTTCGGTAAGCGTGCCCGTTTTGTCCGTGCAGATTATGCTCGTGGCGCCGAGGGTCTCCACCGCAGCCAAATGATTAATCAATGCGTTCTTACGGGCCATTCTCCACATGCCTCTTGCCAGCGCGATGGTTGCGACAATAGGCAGCCCTTCGGGGATAGCGGCAACCGCGAGGGCGATTGCCGTTTCGATCATGAGAAGGGTTTCCTTCCCTGAGATAATTCCTATCACCGCGACCGCCGCGGCTATACTGAGGGTGATCCAGATGAGCCGATTTCCCAGTTCCTTCAGTCTTTTCTCGAGGGGGGTCGTTTCGTCCTCGGCCTGCGCAACCAGCGACGAAATAGCGCCGAGTTCGGTCGCCATGCCCGTCGCCGACACGACTGCAAGGGCGGAGCCTCTTTGGATCCTGGTGCCTTTGAAAAGCATGTTGCTTCTTTCGGCGAGAACTGTTTCGGCCCGTATCGGATCTGTCTGCTTGTCGACCGGCATCGATTCGCCGGTAAGGGATGATTCATCAACCTGAAGCCTGGAGGTGGAAACTATCCGCATATCCGCGGAAACGATATCTCCTCCTTCTATAGCAGCCAGATCGCCGACGACCATCGCGGCGGCGGGAATCTGGATCAAGTCATTATCTCTGCGAACCCTCGCGGTTACCTCGCCAAGACTATTAAGAGCTTCCATCGAACGAACCGCTCTGATTTCAGTAAAGAACCCGATTGCCGCGTTGAGGATGATGACAGCGACTATTGCCGACCCATCGATTGTCTCTCCGAAGGAGAAAGCAACCGTGGCCGCTGCTGCAAGTAGCAGAACGATCAGGCTTTTAAACTGGCGGATAAGGACATCAAAACCGGAGGTTTTCTGTTTTGTCTCTAGAGTATTGGAACCATATATCTCCCGGCGCCGATCAGCCTCTCCGCTCGAAAGGCCTGCGGTTCGGTCAGATTCGAGATCCGAAAGGATCTTGTCCGTATCTTCGCACCAGGGCTGGGTTACTTGATTCATAACATCCTCCGCAGGTTACACTACCAAAATGAGAGTATATTGTCTCCCTTGACTACAACTGGGTTGACGCGGACAATTTACTCCAGAGAGGTAATTCATGGATTTCAAAGAGCTTGTACTCAAGAACAGAAGTTATAGAAGATTTGACGGGAGCAAGGCGATAGCTTCAGAAACATTGCGGGATCTGATTGAACTTGCGCGGAATGTCCCTTCAGGAGCAAATAAGCAGCCCTTGCGTTATGCCTGCTCGTGCACCGCCGAGTCGAATGCCAAAGTATACGAGACATTGGGATGGGCAGGATATCTGACCGACTGGAAAGGTCCGAACCCCGATGAGCGGCCGACGGGATACATCATAATTCTGTCGGATAAGGAAGGTGGAGGCGGTGAGAGTACCGACTCCGGTATTTCCGCGCAGACAATACTTCTCGGAGCGGCAGAATTGAATCTGGGCGGGTGTATGTTCGGCAACATACGCAAACCAGCGCTGCGGCAGCTGCTCGGAGTCGAAGATCGTTATGAAATTGTGCTTGTAGTCGCTCTGGGGGTTCCGGTGGAGAAAGTTGTGATAGAGGATATCCCGGACAATGGATCAATAAAATATTGGAGAGACGAAAGCGGAATCCATCATGTTCCGAAGCGAGCTCTCGATGACATTATTCTGGAAACCGATGTGAGCTGATTCTACTCGGTGATCAGCTGCTTTTTCTTTTTCAGATAATGGGAGAGCAGCGCGGCGCCGACAGCCAGGTTTTCGTGTCTGACGATGACGTCTTCAGGAACCTCGAGCCGCCCGGGAACAAAATTCCAGATCGCTTCGATGCCGAGATCTATAACTGATTCCGCGACAGCCTGGGCGGCGGTTTTGGGAACTGTGAGTATGGCGATGCCGATCTCATAACTCTTGATTACTCTGGGCAGAGACTCAATAGGCAGAATTGTAAAATCGCCTATTACCTGGCCGACCCGATTCGGATTGTTGTCAAATATCGCCACAAGCTTGAGACCGTACTCTTCAAAACCCGGATATTCTGCCAAAGCTGTTCCGAGCTTTCCAGCACCGATTAATATTGCAGTATTTTGATAGTTGATACCGAGATATTCGCCGATGGCCCTCTTTAATCCTGTAACCGAATACCCCGATTTGGGTTTTCCACGGTAGCCGATAATGGAAACGTCTTTCCTGACCTGGGTATCGTCGACCTGCATGAATGTCGCAAGGTACTTTGATGACGCGTACTCTTCTTTTCGGGATTCCAGATCCGTTAATATCTGATGATATAAAGGTATTCGTCGAAGGGTTTGCTCGTGGATGGTAGTGCCTCTCGATCTAATCTTGTCATTAAAAAGTAAACCATAGAGGGCCAGTTGTCAACAATTCGCTATATAGATAGAAGTTAGCAGCTGCTTCGGCCGGCCTTGAAACTCGTCGGTTAATCGATTACTTTGACCCTCAAACCTAAGATTCCCGGAGATTATTGTGAGCAGATTCCGATTTCTTATATATATGCTGTATGCTCTGGTTATCGCAGCCGCGCCTCTATTCTCAGAAGAACTTCGAATTCTTGTGCCGAAATCCACGTCATCAATACCATTTTTTGAAATCGAAGACAGGGATGCAAAGCACGACGCTCTTCCCGGAATTGAGATTTCCGTAGAGGTCTTCGCCAATCACGTGCAGGCCCTCGCCCGGCTGCTGAGCGGGGATGTGGATATGCTGTTCACCGGTTCCAGCGTCGGCTGGAGCAATCATTTAAACGGCGGACCGATGATTCAAATTGGAACAGGAGTGTGGGCAGTGTCCTCAATCCTGGGCAAGGATCAGGCATATCAAGACCTTGGTGATCTTCGCGGGAAAACGGTTGCGGTGCCTTTCCCCGGCGCACCGCTTGATTTACAGCTCAGATATATGCTGAAAGAAAACGGGATCGATCCCGACAATGATCTTGAGTTCGTATATTCAACATTTCCTCAAACCGCAGGGCAGATACTCAGTGGGCAGATCGACGCCGCCCCGCTGCCCGAGCCCCTCGCGACTTCGCTTGTAGTCGGCAAGGGGCTTGTCCGGTACGTCCGGCTGCAGGACGCGTGGGCGGAAGTAAGCGGCGGAGATCCGTTGTCACCCCAGGTGAGTCTTTTCGGCATACCCGAGAGTGTGGATGTGTTTTCCGTCAATCTGCCGGGGCTCCTTGATTTATGGAAAACCATATCTATTCAGGTTACCGGGAACGCCGAAGCATATGCCGAGAAGTACAGCGAGTCTCTCGGACAGCCTTCTGCCTTGGTTAACCAGGCAATTTCGAACACAATCTATCTGGTTCCCGCTGGGGCAGAAACAAAGACACGGACAAAGAAATATATCCAATTAGTCGGCGTCGAAGGTGAGGATGCAGTGCCGTCGGATAATTTCTTCTATCTGCCCTAGCGATCGGGGACTAATATTGAAGAAAAAGGCGATATTGGCTGCGGGTATACTCGTGATTCCCTCGGTGTGGTACCTGGCGTCTCTTGCTGTCGGCACCTTCGCCGTGCCGGCGCCATGGACCTCAATTGCAGATACCGTCACGCTATTTGGAGACGCTGAAACTTATAAAACCATCTCCATTACCATCGGCAGGGTGCTTTTTGGATTTTCGGCAGCCCTGGTTCTTGGAAC
>JABGPX010000160.1 GCA_018644745.1 Spirochaetales bacterium | reverse complement strand
CCCAGATATCCCGATAGAAATGCACCATTTGAGTATTCTGAAGAAGCTTCCCCGCCACGGTGAGCATTCGGCCATGGTGAATCATTCTGCCGGCGGCAAGAGATTCGAGCTCTTCATATTTACCGGAGACATCTTCCCCGAAAGGATAAAACCGATCGGAGGTCTGCTCAACAAAAGCTGTTGGTACCAGGATGTCACCTCTATCGCCTACAAGAGCTCCGGCTTTGCCGAGAACGTTGATGCTCGCCAGCCGATGTCCGAAAAGCAGAATCAGATTTCTTATTATCTCTTCAGCTTGTTCTCCAAAAGCGTAGTCGATATTGATTATTAGAGCTTTTGGGTCCGGAGGGAACTCCCCAATATCCGGGTCGAGGGAGTATCCGCGTAGGCCTTTCAGATCGATCAACTGCACCTGTATTCCGGTAGAAACGGTTTCATGAAGTCTGAGAATTCCCCATTCGCTTTCGGCCTGTCTTTGAGAAGCCCTCTCCGGATTAACAGAAATGAAATCACGTGCCGCGGCATATGCCAGGTCCTGCAGGTTATTCCATTCAGATCCGGCATCGGGAAAATCATTCTCTTTGGCCCACTTGATTATCTCCTCTGAACTCTCGGCAAGAAAAGGATTTAGGCAATTGGTTACCGAATGGGTATTGCTGCTCACGATATGAACACGCATGTCATCCGGCAAATCGCTTGGCTGATATCCAAGAAGCTGGTGAGTCGCCTTGCTGATCTGATGGGTCCAGATATCGGTTCTTCTGCTGTTATAACTCTGGGTCTGCCGCCGGATATCGGCGTTGAGCGCCTCACCATGATACACGGTCTGTCGAAGTTTTACCGGTGCTTCATCGCCCCAGATGCGGGTGATACCAGTCGCTTCTTCTTGAGAAAAAGGAATTTTCTGGAAGAACTGCTCTATATCCTTCCCATTGCCATCGAGATACCCGCTGATAATTCGCAGCGTCTCGGGATCGGAGATCCTTTTTCGTATTTTACGTGCTTCAACAGCGTACAGACATAAGCAGCTGATAAAATCGATGAGATCGGAGAGACCATTCCTATAGAGAACCAGGCTTCTGCCGGGCAGCATCTCCCAAACATGTCTACGCCGCGCTTCCGACGGCACGACAGTAAAACTCTCATCGGGCCGGGAATACTCATATGGTAAATCATCAGTGAGTAGATAAGCGAAATTCCTGGTTACATTTACCGGCAGCCTGCTAACCGCGTAGTTGAATGCATTGAAATCGATCCAACCTTCATTTGCTCCGGGATGAAGCGCTGGCTCAAGGTTCTGGTAGAGCGGGAGCAGTTTCCGAATATCGATTGAGCCTTCAGCAATACCGCGTATAAGCGCGGCGGAAAATATATCAAAGGCGGCGAAAATGCCCTGTTTTTCTCTCAAGATGGCGCCGAGTGATTGAGCAAACGACCGGGAGGTGTGAATGAGGCTGAGAAACCTGACACCCGGGAGCGAATACAACAGCGAATTTTCAACAGCAGTAACGGTATTTTCCCGGCTGCTGTCAAATAAACAGGCCCGTTCACCGAAATAACGTCCGGCGGTTATTCGATTGATCCGAACCGGAGGATCAGAGACAGTGTCGATGGTTTCTACGAGGCCTGACACAAGGAGGAATACATCATCGTCTGTTCCGCCTTGCTCGAATATTATGGAACCGGCTTTTTTTTCCAGCCGTTTCAAATTCGAAAGCAGCGCTGCGCGTTCGCTGGATGATAAAAACCGAAAGGGAATGGTATCTTCGAGAATCTGCCGTATAGCTCCGTCTGATGAGTCGTCCCGCATCGGCTCCTTCCGTTCCGCGTTATCCTTTATGTTTCACAGCCAGGAGATAATCCAGATCTATTTCGCAGGCGGCGCAAGGCACCTCAATTCCCCAATTAACAAGCACCTGCGGATTAACCTCGCCAATGCTGCCAACTTTCTGGTCTCCGAAAATAATATCGGCACATCTTCCGGTTATGTAGCGCGGATCCTCAGATTCCGTAAGCGTATATTCTTTCGACAGGTAATAGAACAGAGTTGATACAGTCGAATGGAGATCGTTGAAGTTGGCTTCTCTGTCCGCTGTCATAAATCCGATCCAGTTTCTTGTTACCGAGCCCTGGTTGTCTGTGCTGTCGAGATACGCGACTTTACCAATCTCGAATACTTGATGCGGATATACCGCGTGAGCGGATACAGCCTCCGATCCGAGCATCGACGGAAGTATGGAATTCCTCACAAACTCATAGTTTTCTGTCATCGGATTTGCGATCTGAACAACCTTGTCACCGGCGATGCACATCTTTTCGATATAATCTTTCCCGGAACCTAAATAGTTGAAGATCATCTCCTGGTAACCTAGGCCAACCAATACATCTTTCACGCCGCGGGCAAAAATTTCCTCTTCAGAAAGACGGCCAGGCGTGAAATCCTTGGGCAGCACAGGTTCAAATTCGTTTGTACCCCTGCCTATCATAATATCTTCGATGAGATCGACAGCATGAAGGAAATCGTTCCTGTATACGGGCGGAACAACCGTGAGGCTGCTGTTTCCAACTTCGATCGAAAGGCCCATCTTCCGTGCATAACCCGCGGCCTCTTGGAGAGTAAAATCATCGCCAAGCATCCGGTTTATATCACCGATTTCCGCCGTGCAGCCCTGCTGGAAATAGTAAGGTGATACAATCTCTCTGCCAAACTCGGTGTCGTATGGATACACCGTCTTCACCGGCAGTATAGTAAATCCGTAGTCCGTCATGTCACAGGCAACAATGGAGATGGCAAGAAGGATCGAACGAAGATCGGTTCCTGTCATTTCTATAAATAAATTCTCATCACCAATTTGAACCGCTCCAAGTCTGCTGCTATTAATAATGGGAGGGAAACTCAAGACCTCGCCTTCCGAATCCGTGAGAAAAGGGAATTTCGCAAAGTCAGCGACTATGTGCCCAAAGTCGTGTCCTTTCGGATGCTTCTCTATTATTTCGCGGAGAGACAATTCGTCTTCCATCTGCAGAGGTACGAAACGAGTAGAATCAGGATCGGCTGCAAGGAATTTAACCGGATATGAGATCAGATCGCTGCGATACACACCCATGGCAATGGATTTTCTTTTTTGCCCGAAGTTCCAACAGAGTTTTTCCTGCGTCTGGATTATGTCCTTGAGGGCGGACTCATCAATCGGCTTTCCGGTAACCGCAAAGGCCGCCACGAAAGGACGGATATTACACAGGCCGGGATCCACCTCGACCAAACGATCGCTTGAATCGAGGCTATCCGCTTCGGTTGAGCAAAAAGAATAATCCGGTGTTTGACCTGATAGAAAGACTCGAAGCTGCCGGCCAAGTCCCGCGGTCGACCAGAGATCCGGCCGGTTTGTGTCGTTGAGTTCTATTTTGATTATCCCCTCATCTTCATCATAATCATCGAGTTCCGCTTTCGCGGTGGGAAGCAATTCGTCCAGTTCTTCCAGACTCATTTCTCGCCCCATGAAAGAATAAAGGGTGTCTTTATATACTTCAATCTTAGGCATCGTTAGCTCCTTCTTCTCAGCCGCACTTTTTCGATGTCGCTGCTGAACAGCTCCCGCATATCATCAATGGATAGCTGCATCATAGCCATTCGATCAATTCCGAGCCCCCATGCAAGAACCGGCACGTCGATTCCTAGAGGCTTCGTAACCTCAGGTCGAAAGATTCCACTCCCGCCGAGTTCAAACCAACCGAGAACCGGATGTTTGATATGTACTTCGATAGACGGCTCGGTGAACGGAAAATATGCTGGAACGAACTTAAACTCCGTGGCACCGGCGACTTCTACGGCAAACAGCTCAAGAAGACCAAGAAGGGTGCGAAGATTCACATCCTCCGAGAGAACAATGCCCTCGGTCTGGTAAAAATCCGCTCCATGGGTAGCATCTACCTGATCGTAGCGGAAACAGCGGACAACTCCGAAGTACTTCCCCGGAACCTTTGCCTTCGGCAGCTGCTTTGCCGACAGAACTGTTCCTTGGCTGCGAAGGACAAGACGCCTGGTAAAATCTCTGTCGAAATCATACCCCCAGCCCCTACTTCCACTTTCCCAGCCGTTTTCGTGGGTTTGCGCAACCTGATCCAGCCAGGGCTGCTCGATTTCCCGAGCATGGCTTGGATTATTCAAATAATATACATCGTGAATATCCCGGGCCGAATGAAACTGGGGCATGAACAGGGCGTCGCCATTCCAGAACTCTGTTTCTACGAGCGGCCCGTCGAACTCCTCAAATCCGAGGGAGACAAGCCGATCCTTCACACTTTCGAGATATTGACAGTAGGGATTTTTTCGGCCGGGCAGCACTCGCTTGGGCGGCACACCTATATTGTAGGTTCTGAACTGCTTCTGTTTCCAATCACCGGATGAAAGAAGCTCGGGAG
>JABGPX010000448.1 GCA_018644745.1 Spirochaetales bacterium | reverse complement strand
GTCGAAGATTGGATGAGAAAACGCCGGAGTTCGCAGGTCCGAAGCGCCGGATCTCCTCAGGTTCTTTTCCGAATGCTTTTACAACCCGCATTCCTGTAAGCGAATCGTTAATGAGAGAGTTTAAAACTCGCCGCTTGCGGAACCTTCGAGAGAGAAGGCTCCAAATCTTCGGCAATACACCTTTTGAGACAAATACGATGAACGGGGTTGGTATCATAACCAAGAGGCCGAGACGCCAATCGAGCAAAAACATTATAACCATGATACCAATGATGTTGAAAATATTTGCGATGAAAAACGGCACTCCATCCAGAAATAAATACTGCAGCTGAAGGGCGTCCCAGTTAATTCTGGTCATTAAGCCGCCGGTTTGCTTCTTGGTGAAAAAGCCGTATGAAAGCCGCTGCATGCTCGTATAGATATCTACTTTCAGGTCATAGAATACTTCGGCGGTGAGTTTCGCATTTATACGTCCGTACACCACATCGAATACCACTGACAGAAGCCGGGTTCCGATCATAAGGAGCACTACTTCGGCGAGCCTTCCGTAGTAGAGGCCGTTTTTATTCAGAACCTCATCGAAGAGTATTCTTCCGCCTAACAGCGGCGTAAGCAGTTTCAGGATTGAGCTCACGATTATAAAGGAAAGGATAATAGTTATTGGCCGCCGATACTTTGGCAGATAGGTGAGCAGCCTGACAAAGAGCGAACGTCGATTAAGGCATTTCGGACAGATCTTTCGGTTTGGTTCCGGGTACCGCAGGCCGCAGGTGGGGCAGGTCGGCGTGAAATCCTCTCCCTGAATATCGCTGTCTTTGAGCCTTTCGCCTTTTATCAGCCGCTCGGATATTCGCCTAAAATGGCCGAACTCCCGCGCTCGGGTATTCGAGAATCGAAGCAGCAGAACGGTTGAGCCATCAATTTTTGCGGAGAGCACCCCCGTAGAAACCATGTTCTCGATTTTGAGATCTTCAAGATTCTTATAAGGGTAAATCGTGTGAGAGTTGGTCGACGGGTTTATTACCACGAGGGCTTTGGTACCTGCCGCGATCCAGGTTACCGCGAACTTACCGTCGATTCCCAGATCGGATTCGGCGGCGGTTTTAAGTGCGCCGATAGCGCGTTTGGGCACGGAAGCGCTTTCTATATATTTCAATACAGTTTCGAGAGTTGCTGTTTTCTGATCCATAAGAGCGTTTTTCTTGCCGTTGCCGCGGAGCAACACGTCGAAGCGAGCCAGACCGATAGGTCACACAAATTGGGCTTTTCGATATACCTTAAGGTTTTATGCCGGGAAACGCCTGAGGGAATTATTCATGGAAACCACCTTTTTTTTATCAATGCAATCGTAACATGGGTTTTTTTAGGTGTCAATGAATCGCAGAGGAGTTCTGATTTTGTTCCATTGATTGAAAGTATATCGACCGCATATGTGAGGATGTTGCAGGGAACCCGTGTGAGGTGATACTTTGAAAATACTCTTTCACTGCTGGATAATCAGGAGCAAATTATGCAGGTTACATTAGGCAAAGAAAAGGTTATTTCCCAGGCGCCTGCCGGTATTTCCGACTGGGGGCCGTGGCAATTCCCCCGCTTTTTTGCAGCCGGGTCAAAGCTGTACCTGGAGTTCCACATTTCCGCCGACAGCGCAAAAAGCTATGGAAATCCTCGGGAATGGTATGTCTCGGAGGATAAAGGCGATACATGGAAATCCGCGAAAAATGGCGGGTTGCTGCTTCATAACGGAGATTTGATTAAGCCGCATCAAACACGGGCGCTGCCCGAGGATGACGTAACGCTGCCGGAGTGCATCGGCAATTTTTTCGGGTACGGAATTCCTAGAAGATACTTTGACTATGAGATGATGGATCCGAAATACAAGCATTGGTATATAGAACGAAAGCAGTCCGACGGGGAGTGGCAGACCGAAGAGGTAGCGGTTGAGCTACCCGGACACACTATGAATACCAGCGAAGGAGTGTTGCCGTTAGGTTACTTCCACCATTTCAAGCTGGGACCTGATGGGGCGGTTTGGGGACTCCTGTATAAGCATTTCATCGAAGAACGCAAAATCAGCGACTTTGGTGCAGCCCTCTATGTAAAAAGTACTGACAACGGGAAAACCTTTAGGCTCATCAGCAGGGTGCCTTATCAATGGAACATTGATAAAGATCCCGGTGCCGACAAGCGCTATGGATTCGCCGAACCGGACATCTGTTTCCTTGACGCAGAGAAGGCATTTTCTCTTCTTCGCACGACCGACGGAACCGGCATCGGCCCTATGTACATTATCTGGACCGAAGATGGCGGATACTCCTGGACGACACCGGAGTATTTTGACGATAGAGGCGTTTGGCCCCAGACTGCAACGCTGGAAAATGGAGTAATTCTTGCCGGGTACGGCCGGCCCGGGCTGTTTATCAAACCATACTTCAACGGCAAGTGGCACGAAAAAATTGCTGTCGTGGAACCCATGGCGTATCAAACCGACACCTGTTCATACTGTGCTCTGGCGGCAATCGGAATAGACACCGCGCTGATCTGCTATTCCGATTTTAACTATCCAGGCCCCGACGGTACTCCGCGCAAAAGTATCATGGTTCGCACAGTCAGGTGTGAGGTGTAACCTGTTGTGCCTGCCTTATTAGCATTCCTGCCGATACTCCTGGTCATCATCATGATGGCTGTATTGAATATGAAATCTATTATTTCTCTTCCACTCGGTTTGGCTATCGCAGTGATAATAGCCGTTACCTATTGGCAGATGAATATTGGTGATGTACTGGGCTACTCTCTGTACGGTGTATTTCGGGCGCTTGATATTATTTTAATTGTATTCGGCGCAATCCTGATTCTCAATACTCTCAAATCATCTGGTGCGATGGGAGTAATCAGCGACGGATTCGGTTCGATATCCAAAGACCGGCGGGTGCAGATTATCATCATCGGCTGGCTGTTCGGCGCGTTTATAGAAGGAGTCGCTGGATTCGGCACCCCTGCGGCTCTTGCTGCTCCGCTGCTTGTGGGGCTTGGTTTCCCCGCGCTGGCGGCGGCTACTATTACGCTGGTATTGAACTCCACGCCCGTTGCTTTCGGAGCTGTCGGAGTTCCTTTTCTCGCGGCGGTAAGCACCGTGTCCGGCAATGTAGCTGCTGTCGGGCAGGAGTTGTCGGTTTTTCAGTCGGAGCTTGCTCTGCAGGTCGGGATAATCCATGGAATAGTCGGCACGTTTCTGCCAGCGCTTGCGATAGCCATTATGACTCTCGTATTCGGCAAAGCCCGGTCGCTCAAACCCACCTTGGCGGTGCTGCCCTTCGCTATATTTGGCGGGCTTGCGTTTACGATTCCGTACTTCCTCAGCGCGCTTGTCCTCACCGCGGAGCTTCCATCGATTATCGGCGGTTTGATCGGATTAGGGGTAACTGTAACCGCGGCGAGGCGGGGTTTTCTTATCCCGAAGGACACCTGGGACTTTCCAGGCGCCGAAGCGCAGCCCGCGGCGGCGCGAGAAATCACGAATTTAGACGATGCAAAAGCACGCGGGATAGGTATGTTTCGTGCCTGGTTTCCATATCTGCTCATCGCGGGACTTCTCGTCCTCACCAGGGCGCCCGCGGTTGGGCTGAAAGAACTGCTGCGGAAAGTTATCGTGCCCTTTCCAAATCTCTTCGGCGTCGATCTTCAATTCAAATTTTTGCCGATTTACAATCCCGGTGTCGTCCCGTTTGTGTTGGTCGCGTTGGCTTCTCATCTGCTTTTTAGAATGAAGCGCAAACAAATTGTCGGCGCCTGGAGGAAGTCCTTCAAGCAGGTGGCTCCCGCCGCAGCCGCCCTTGCAGCAGGAATTGCCATGGTACAGCTCATGGTGAATTCGGGGGTGAATGCCCGCGCCTTACCGTCGATGCTTTCGGTGCTTGCCAGGACAATGGCTGATCTTTCCGGACGGGGTTTCGTGGTAATATCCCCTTTTATCGGGGCACTTGGATCGTTTATGGCGGGATCGAACACTGTCTCGAATATTCTGTTTTCCTCTCTTCAGTTTGAAACCGCCGGCTTTCTTGGACTGCCGCAGGTTACCATCGTCGCGCTTCAGGTGGTGGGAGGCGGAATTGGGAATATGATATGTATAAACAATATCGTAGCTGTAGCGGCGACCGTCGGCATTGTAGGCGTAGAGGGCAAAATTATACGAAGAAATGTGGTTCCGATGACAATATATGCATTGCTCGCCACAGCAATTGCGGTGCTGCTGATCGCGGCGGCACGGACCTGAATGTATGCCAAATCGGTTCTGATGAACAGAGCAATTATCAATATGAACAATTCCTCACTAGATAGAGTGCAAGTGTGCAGCATAGAGTCGTATCCAATCGGTCATATTGAGAAAGGCCGAAATCCGCTGAAATTGTGCCGGGAGTTCTCAT
>JABGPX010000565.1:1529-4430 GCA_018644745.1 Spirochaetales bacterium | reverse complement strand
AATACGAGTATTTTTTTCCTGATCGATGCGACAAAGTCTTGCATGCCCAGAAATATTTCTACCAGATCGGGATCGAACTGTTTCCCGCTTTGCTCATTAAATAATCGATAGAAATTCTTGGCTTCACCGGGGTAGACAGACTAAAGGTCTAACCCAGGTCATCTCTAGCCATCAGTCGATCAACAGAGAGAGTGAATCCTGCGGTAACATTGAAAAGGTAAGCGTTGATTCCGGTGGCGAGCAGGGTCAGAAGAGATGCTCCCGCCGAGCCGAAGGAATATATGGAACTTTCCAGGTTTGTCATTACGGATAAATAATCCGTAACCTGCATGTCTATCCGGGTTCCGAGTATTATTGAATTAAGCTCAAGAAGAACTGTCGCGCGCGTTATATTATCGGTAAATGATTTACTGCGGGTTTGATAGGCAAAACTGAGAATAACTTTGTACGGCACATTCTTCTGATAAATATCTGTCCGGAATGAATATTCTACAAAGCTGTCGATAACCTCATCTTCCGCGGTTATGTGTGTAAAGCTTTTCGTGAATAGGTTTGCCGAGGCAATGGCGTTCAGTACATATACACCGGCCGTTAAATCGCTTCTTTCTTGCAGATAATCCCCTTCGCGCACCAGCCTGCTACCGATGCTGCTGTCGGATCGAAACTTAACAAATAGCAGACCTGGCAGATCGAGTTTTATAAGGGTGGATATTCCAGGTGATAAAAGAGAGCCGGACGAGTTAAATAGACCAAAAAAAGGACCAACACCTATGGTGAAAAACTGCTCCGAGTAAGTAAGTAGAGTATATGTAACATTCTTCAGAACTGGATCTCTGTAGAAGCCCGCCTGTAAATTAAGAGATTCGGTTATCTGCTGGTTTGCATTTATGGTGAGCCCCCAGGGATAGAGAATCGGAGATGTCGATGCATCGGATGCGCTTGTATTGGTAAATCCGAGATTGCCGATCTGGAAATTAGCGCCTACATCAATTGCGTTGATCCCCCCGGATGATATCAGGAGAAGAAGCAGCAACTGAATAGATTTCCGAAATAATTGCTTCATTTAGAACTCCGCGCGTACACCTACAAATACTTCAGCTAAGTTTGCCAGAGAAAATGGAAATACTTGAGCGTTCACCTTGAAATCCCAGATTACACCGGATGTTACAGTACTGAAATATGGTGAAATAACCGCTCGGAATTGCTGAGAAGCAGTTGTGCTCAGCCCGAGCTGGGCTTCAATACCACCGCTGAATATACTCGAATCAGGTTTCCCAAACTGGAAATTCGCGTTAATATCAGCCGAACCCAGCTCGCTTGTCGCTGTCTGCAGGTAATATTCGGGGTGCCAAAAAAGGGTGAGGATTATAGAGAAGAATCCGAAATTCACCCTCGGCTCGAATAGAAAATAGAATAGATCAATCGCGAATGGATCTAGCAGATCCCAGCGAGGAACACCAATCTGGGTGAGAAACTCGCCGCCCTGTCCGGTATCGTAATAGAGGAGAAGACCGCCGCGGTAGTAGCCCGATGATTCTGCTGGATATGTCATTCCAAGGAACCCTTCAAATTTGAAAAGTTCGGTATTAACGGCGGTGTACAAATCTAATGAATAGGTTCCTGATCCGAGATAGGAGTCTTGATAAATATATAATGCCGATAGATTCGAAGTGGAATTAAATGTGGTAGACAGCTTGAATCCGGTACCGCTCACGGTATGGATGCCGTTGTACTGCACCTGTGCCGGCTCCGGGAAATAGAAAAAGCCGTTAAAACGGCTTGCTATGGGTTTTGACCCGAAAAAGGACGGGAACAGATTACCGGTAGCAAAAGTGTCATTGATTCCTGTGAAATAGGTAACATCGACAGGTAAACCAAAAGCATCGCGAAGAATCACATACGCACCCTTCAATTGCAGGCTCTTGTCTGCTGCCGGATCATCAAGGTCGTTGCTCTCAAATCCAACGAGCACTCTACCGCCGAATTTATATCCTCCGGCTACAAGAAAATCAACTTTGCCGCGGGTACCGAGGAGAAAGGATCCTCCGCTCATATAACCGCGGGTTATAAGCTCTAATTCGGGAACTGAGAGATCAGCCGCAGGGGAATAGAAGCTGACCAAGATCAGCATGCTCAACGCGATGAATATCACCTTTTTCATAGACCATCATCCTCCAACACAATAAGAGTACAGCATCTGCAGGAAAATTCATATGTTTCAGGTGCAGAACAGTCTCCTCTACTCATGTATCGGCGTGACCGCAGAAACTGCTTAAACTTATACGCATTAAATATTTGTGACCAATAGCTTGCTTGACTTTAGAATGATTTTGTTAGAACATGATCGCTTAATGAGCGATTATTTAGACCCCGCGAACGAGGAACTTCTCAAAGATTTCTTTGACGAAGCAAGCCTCCAAGTAGACCTGTTTGAGCAGAATATCCTTGCCCTTGAAAAGAATGCCTCGGATAGGGACGCAATCGATGAAATATTCCGAGCCGCCCATACCTTAAAAGGGGCAGCGGCTACTGTTCAGATGCAGGAATTGGCCGGCTTTACTCACATAGTCGAGGACTCTCTCGATGAGGTCCGCAGCGGAAACTCTGCCGCGACTCCTCGTGCGGTTGAAGCGCTTCTGCAGTCCATTGATGCTATTAAATTGATGTTAATAGCGCGAAAAGCCGGGGATGTGTATGAAAACGAGCCTCTCGAGCTCATAGCCGAATTAAGGGAAGCTGTTGGGCTTACGGGTGAAAACGCTTCCGTGCCTGCGCCCCTGCCTGCGCCCCTGCCGGCGCCCGCTCCTGCGAAAGAGCTTCCGCGTGGGCCTGCTGCTGAGACCACTGCCGCCTCCGACTCAGGGATGAGTGAATACGATATCTTGGAGTTTCAGGATGCTT
>JABGPX010000565.1:0-1429 GCA_018644745.1 Spirochaetales bacterium | reverse complement strand
GCCGCCTCCGACTCAGGGATGAGTGAATACGATATCTTGGAGTTTCAGGATGCTTCGGCAGAGGGTGAAACCATTTTCCAGGTAACCGTTCAATTTGATGAAAATAACCCGATGAACACTGTCGGCGGAATCCAGGCATATGCTGCACTTAAAGATTCAGGAAAAGTTTTGAAATCGATTCCGGATCTGGATGATCTCTACCAGGATGTTTTTTATCCGCAGGTTGTGTATTTTATTGCTTCCGCGGACGAAGTAACAAATATCGAAAATGCAGCCACAATAAGTGACGTAACACTATCAATAACTGTCAGCCCCGTTGACTTCGCCGCCGAAGAGTCGATTTTGTCCGATGACAATTCTCATCAAAGTGAAGAAGATGTAGTAGAGTCCGAAGTTGTTCCCGAGAGCTTGCCTGATACCCCATCGGTTGAGAAAGGTTCAAACGGCAAAAAGACTGGGAAGTCTGCAGCCGCTGCTGCATCGGGAACCGGTGGTTCCCTTCTCAGGGTAGACAGCAAACGAATAGATACATTGCTGAATCTGGTGAGTGAAGCGGTAATAAACAAAGCATCCTTCAATCAGCTTTCACAGGTATTTGCAGATACTGAAGAAGAGCTTGTAAGAGCAGACACGGTATTTCGGGGACGGCTCAACGAGGTTTTTGAATCAATTCCGGCTTTGGTGCAGGACGCTGAAAAAGGCGATTCAGCTTCTGCGTTGAAAAATGGATTAATTCAGAATTATTCTGATTTATTTGATTCTTTCAAAAGCATTTCCGTACAATTTAAAAGCTCTTACAACCAATTCCGCAACACGGCCCAAAATCTCGGGCGTATTACTGGAGAACTGCAGGAAGGAGTCATGCAGATACGCATGGTTCCCATCTCTCAAATCTTCTCTCGTTTCCCGCGGCTTGTCCGAGACGTGAGCAAATCATTGTCCAAGCAGGTGGCTCTCGAATTAGAGGGTGAGGATACCGAACTCGATAAGTCTGTTATTGAAGATCTGCTCGATCCTCTTATCCATTGTGTGAGAAACGCCGTGGATCACGGAATTGAAATCCCTGCTGAACGGGAGAGCGCCGGTAAGAGCGGGACTGGCACGATCTATCTAAAAGCTGCTAACGAAGGCAACCTTATCTCAATCGAAATCAGCGACGACGGGAAAGGTATTAACGTTGAAGCGGTGCATAAGAAGGCCGTGAGCAAGGGTATTATTCATCCCAGCAAGCAGTTGTCAGATATAGAAGCATATAATTTAATTTTTGAACCCGGTTTTTCAACCGCTGCGAAAGTGTCTGATATTTCCGGCCGCGGCGTAGGTCTCGATGTGGTGAAAAAGCAAATAGAGAAATTGAACGGCAGCGTATCAGTCTGGTCAGAGGAAGGAAACGGTACCAAAATAACGATCAAACTTCCTTTAACTTTGG
>JABGPX010000993.1:705-4431 GCA_018644745.1 Spirochaetales bacterium | reverse complement strand
CAATTTGACTTCCCGCACTTACAAAAAACCCCGATTTTATGAGGAATCTCATTCAAAAAAATTAAATGTGGGTTTTCGATGTGCTCTATAGTGAGATCCGGCTTGTTGCTCTATTACGGATGGTGCTGTGCATCGGGATTATCTACCTTCGAAACTGCTTGACCTATTTCGACCGGAGTGTTATCTTAGCCAAGTTAGTTATCGATAACTAACTTGGCAACTAAGCAGATGGTGGAGGATATCTATGACCCCGCGCCAGAAGGAAATTGTCGAACATTCTATATCTCTCATCGCGCGCCGAGGAATTCAGGATCTAACGATTAGGAATATTGCAGACGCAATCGGGATATCCGAACCGGCTATTTATCGACATTTCAAGAGCAAGACCGATGTTGTGCTCGCTGTAATCGATGCGCTGGAGAGCAGTGTGTTCGGCACATCACAAAACCCTGCGGATCCGTCCCTCCGTACACCCGAAGCATATGTAAAAAGACTGCTCGAAAGGCTCTCAGCAGCTCCGGATCTGGCGGTTGTCGTTTTCTCGGACGAGGTATTTATGAACGATGAAAGACTGGTAGGGCGAGTCCGCGCTCTCATGGAACGTAGCCTCGAAGGAATCACAAAGATGATCGAGGCCGGACAGCGGAATGGGGATATCCGGGAAGATGTATCGCCGAGCGACCTGGCGATTATCATCGCGGGTGCTATTCGGATAATCGTTAGACAGTGGCACTACTCGGGCTTCAATTTCAATCTCGTAGAACGAGGGGAAAAAACCCTTCGCACTCTGTTTATACTAACTGCATCGCAAGTATAAGACCGACCACCAACATATAGAGGAGTACTTATGAAATCGTTTTTTTTAGCCGCCGTGCGTAAGCCGGTTCTCACCATCCTTCTCGCGGTTCTTATTACCGCGGGATTCGCCACATTCGCCGCTAAGGGTTTCAGAATCGAAACTGACTTAAACAAATACATGCCGAACGACCACCCGGCGTTTGTCTACAGCAGGCAAGCGGAAGAGTGGTTTGGCATCTCCGACGGTGTCATGATCGCGATTTCCAATTCAGATGGCATATACAATGCCGCAACACTTGCTAAAATCGCCGCCCTAAGCTCTGCACTCGAGAATCTCGACGGCATCGACGGAGACCGTATTATGTCTCTCGCCACAGCCGATAATATCAGCGGCAGCGATTGGGGCCTCGAGGTGTCTCCGTTCTTCGCCGATATACCGACCTCTGCGGAAGAGATAAAGAGCTTGCGCAAGGCCGTAGAATCGAACCCTATGGTTCAGGACAGGCTGGTATCCGCGGACGGCACCGCGGCGCTCGTCGTCGCGCGTCTCGCCGCCGGCGGGTCTGAAGACCTGTATACTCGGCTTTCAGAGCTCGCGGCAGGTTTCGAGGGACCGGAGGAGATATTCATCGCGGGAAGGCCGATAGTCGAAGGCGCTCTCGCTGAGTTGGGGCCAGCGGATATGCTCAGGATGGGACCAATTGTGCTCATCGTCATCGCGGTTGTGCTGCTCATTCTTCTCAGGAGCTTTCGCAGTGCGGCCTTGAGTATGCTCATCGTAGCGATGAGTGCGGTTTGGACATTTGGCCTTATGGCGCTTCTGGGGATTCCGGTTTATGCGGTCTCTACCATGATACCGGTTATGCTCGTTGCGATCGGAGTCGCTTATTCGATCCACGTCTTTACGAACGCGGCGCTCCACCTCGAGTCGTTTGAGTCCGCTTCCCCGAAGGAGCTGGCTGACGCCGTAATCTCTTCGGTTGGCCGGCCTGTTATCATGACAGCGCTTACTACAATGGTAGGTTTTCTTTCACTTCTCACCTCAGCGGTGCTTCCTGTAAGATATTTCGGTGCGTTTACCGCCTTTGGCGTATTCGCCGCGATGCTGCTTGCACTCACGCTAATTCCCGCGAGTTTCGTCCTCTTCGGCGTTCCAAAGCGATCGAAAAGAGAAGGTATTTCGAACCGGGCACACCGAGCAGCCGGTTTCTTTTCGAAGACAATCGTCGGTAAAAAAACCATCGTAATTATTGGCGCGTTAGCAGTTGTCGTGGTCGCGGCGGTGAGCATACCAAAGGTCTGGATCGACACGAGCTTTATTTCGAACTTCGCCGACGACTCTGCGATTGTTCGCACCGATGCCTTTGTCAATGAGAAGTTCGCGGGAACCTCCGCGCTCAACATCGTACTCGAGTCGCCGGAACCGGATACATTCCGGCGCAACGACGTTCTCGGACTCATGGACAAGCTGCAGGCGGATCTCGAA
Organism: Spirochaetales bacterium; assembly: GCA_018644745.1. The sequence continues at coordinate 2,147 of JABGPX010000993.1, read as the reverse complement.
ACGGTGCCCGCGGTGGGTGACACATTTTCGCTCACCGATTTTCTCAAACGTATGAACCAGGTTATACATGGTGAAGAAATCGAATACTATGTAATACCCGACTCGGCGGAAATGACGGCTCAGTATCTCTTTTTGTATGAGATGTCCGCGGACCCGGAAACCATAGCGCAGGCGGTGGATTACGATTATCTGCGATCGAATATTACCGTGCAGCTCAAGAGCGATAGTTCTAAGGTGCTCGAAGTCGTAATCGATGTAGTTGAGCATTATCGAGAGCGTTTTGAGGACCTCGGCATCGAAGTAAATTTCGCAGGATCCGCTTACCGGGCAATGGTGTTCGCCGATCTGATCCTTACCGGCCAGATCAGAAGTCTTGCAGTTTCGCTACTCATAGTTATGGTACTTCTCTCTGTGATGTTTCGAAGTATATGGATGGGATTGATTGGCTCGATTCCCATCATCATTACCGCAATTGTGAACTTCGGTGTGATGGGGCTTCTCGGCATTCCTTTGGGGATATCGACCGCCCTGATTTCGAGTATCGCGATTGGGATCGGGATAGACTACGCGATCCACTTTATCGATCGATATCGGAAACAATCGGAAGCAGGTGATAACGCCGATGTCGCCGCGGAAAAAACCATGTACAGCAGCGGCCGTGCTATTCTTTTCAACGCAGCGGTGGTATCGGCGGGTTTTGCGGTTCTCCTGATATCGGTCTTTCCGCCGAACCGTCAGGTCGGAGGCCTTACCGCTCTTAACATGATCGTGAGTTTTTTCGGTACCGTCACCGTCCTGCTTCTGCTATTACATCGTTCACACTCAAAATCCAAATACATGAATTCGAACCAGAATGGAGAAACAAAATGAAAAAATCACTAAAAAAACGGGCGACATTGATCACCTCATTTGCCATCGTTATTACGCTTTTTTCCGGAGTCAACGCAGCTGCACAATCGGCATTGAACGGGCGGGAAGTTATGTCGAGAGTATTTGACCGGCAGCAGCCGACCGACATCCGCAGCACCCTCGAGATGATACTCAGGACCAAGCGCGGCGATGAACGAAGTCGAAACGCGCTTCAGATAATCGGTAATTTCGACGGCGTGCAGAAGAAGATCCTTTTCATCACTGCGCCTGCGTTGGTGAGAAATACCGCGTTTATGAATTTCAGCTACGACGGCAACGAGAACGAGCAATGGATTTATCTACCCGCCTTCGGCAGTGTCCGAGCAATTTCTTCCTCGGGCGGAAACGAAGGGTTCATGGGGTCAGATTTCGCCTTCGACGATATGGTTCAGCGGCATCCCTCACGCGACGTGCATACTGTCATCCGGAAGGAAACCCTAAAGGGGCGCGAATTTTACGTTGTCGAGAGTGTTTTCCCCGATGATGACTCTGCATACGGGCGAACCGTTACTTGGGTGGCCGACGATATCTGG
>JABGPX010000993.1:0-695 GCA_018644745.1 Spirochaetales bacterium | reverse complement strand
CGCCGGGGCAATTCCACCTATTTCCCCGACCGGGTTGTCCCCATGCTGCCCGAAGCCCTGTCCAACGACCTGTGTTCCCTCCGCCCGGCCGAAGATCGAGCCTGCATGGCCGCCGATATCTGGATCGGGCTGCGCAGAGAGTTTTACGACGCGAAGGAAGTTCTCGTTAAGACCCTCGAGGTCGACGAGCTCGAGCAGACAGGATCATTCTGGACCATCACCGAAATGACAATGACGACTCTTAAATCCGGTCACTCGACAACTATGAAGCTTTCAGACCTAACCATCAACTCGGGGTTAACAGAAGATTATTTCAGCGAAGAGCGGATGAAGATTGGGATCGAATAGGAATGGCTAATTGTCATTTTACCTGCGTTTTACCCACGAACGGCAAATAATACGAGATTCTACTGGTGAACCCCGAATTTCCTAATTCTTTCTGGAGTGGACACGGTATGAGATTTTCCTATATAAACCTGATACGCCCGACTGAGCAGTTCGTTATAAACAATGTTCTCCAAAATACCGGAAATATTTCTATACGGCAGGCTTCCTACAACCCTTCACATACCGATAAGGCTGTTCAGCTTATCCGGATCGCCGATCGCATATTCCCTGCCGTTCCGTACCAGGATGTTCCCGGCGACCAGTTCCGCGAGGCTTCTCGACAAAGCCGGCCGGGCGACACCAAAAAT
>JABGPX010000334.1 GCA_018644745.1 Spirochaetales bacterium | reverse complement strand
CATCCATTTACCTTTCCTGCCCGTTACTATCCTTATGGGCGGCAAATGCTCAAAATGTTTCATTACAGAATTGATTTGTAGACAAACTGCAAAAAAAACTGATAGTCCCTCCGATACTTACTCCGGTCATAGCAACGACGGAACACTACCGTGATTGCTGTTGATACTGAAAAAAATCACATGGGATGAAACATTTACCTATGTTTCATCCCATAAGGAGTATAGGAGGAAGGAAAATGAAAAATATCTTTGTTGTTTTGCTAGTCATGTTGGCCGTCGTTGGATGCGCTCTAACTAGCTCGCCTGGGCCTTTTCAACCATTCTGGGTAGGAATCGAAGAGGATCCTGATGGAACGGTAGTTGCATCAAACTCTGGCAATCGCACTGTCGCAATCTTCAACGATTCGATTAGCGAGGAGAATATAGTTGGTGTTCTTGGCCCATTGGAACCTAAATACCGGCTACGATACAGTGAAGGCCTTCATGTCTTGCAAGTGGTGCGATTACAAGACCTTGAAGAGAACGCTGAGAATCTGGAATCGTGCGAAATTATTTACAGCACGCTGGCATACTATGATGACCGTGAGCAGTACATCACCGTAAGCGCGAGTTCAGACGGAGAGGCACGTCTAAGGGTTTTCAACAATACCGACTATTGGGTAAAAGGTATGCAAGACAATCCATCGGGTAATGAACTTTTTGTGCACGGACCAAGAGAGGAAAGGGTTCTCCATCTGCCGTCTGGTTCCATAAAAATCGTACCCGTGGCCATTGTGCCAGTTCACTCCGGATCCAAGATTGTGGCACTTGAGGAGCTAAAACTACAGCAAGCGGCGAACCAATTCGAGCTTACGACGGAAGCTACTTTGCGCTATACGATTGAAGTAGAAATAGAGCCTACGCATGTAAAGGGATATCTCAAAGTCACGAATAACAGACCCAAAGGAGCCGTGGTGCAAGTAGGTGCACGTGAGATCGCCAGCACGGTGGGCCATCGGGTTATTAACCCCGGATCCAGTGAGATCTATGCGCTCGATGGGGGGATTGAGGAAGCTCAGCTTTACAGCACAATTTCGGTTGATCTTGTGGAAGAATCAGTCTCTTTGCCTCCGGTGAGTATATTCAACGGTGAACAGGTCTCTGTGGTCTTGAATCAGGATGGTAGCGTAGAAATAGGTACTGACCCTGTCTCCGGCGAAGCATCTACGGGGGACAACATTGCATCGCAGGCACACATTGGATACAGCTCCATCTCTCAAGCATCGTACCGAGGATATACTCCTGATGCGCAACATACCGTGGACGGCGTAATCAAGGCTAGTGGCAATCATTGGTCGGTCCGAAACCTTCCTGCTTGCATATCCTACAAATATGACAATCCACAGACAATCGGTAGGATTGATATCTATTCGGGGCACGAGGGAATCGGAAGCCTGAAGTTCGGCGTAGAATACCTTGACTCATCAGGCACGTGGGAAACAGCGTATCAACCGGAGTGGATAAATGAAGGGGCACCAGAGGTGAGCTTGTTTCGGGCTGAGGATGACCAGAAGGTCTTTCAATACTCTTTGGACGCTGATCTTGTAACATCTGGAATCCGGATTGTAATCACTGACAGCACCTACCCCGACACGCACCTTTGGAGGACCGTGATAAGCGAAGTACAGATAATTCGATAGCTACATAGGAGATTGTAAGATGCGGATTCAATTGTCGCCGCTATTGGTATCGTTTCTCGAAGAATTATCCGGGGGGGCAAAAAACCGAGTGCTGCTCGATCTCATACAGCAGATCGAGCAAGAGAGTACTCAGCCGGCGAAGCTCAAGCGAGAACGCAAAGCCAACGATGATGCGAAGTTTTTATTCGATTAGGATGCATTTGGGTGAATGTGATGATTAACAACGTAGTAATTCCTTCGCGTATGTTCATCGAAATAGCGCGAAGGCTCATCGGGAGCCGTGGAACCACATACTATTGCCCGGCAGGTGTAAATCGCCTGCCGGGAGAAACTCATATGCTTGTTCGGTCCTTTGGTACAATGATACAAGATAAGAGCAAAGCCATTGCGATATCGATGCGCCCGCAATCATCGGTTCCGGTCGCTACCACACTTCGGCGTCTATCATCCGGGCTATTGGCGGCCATCCTGTTCGATCGTCACAATGGGAGAATGTGGGGATACGCCGGCCATCATGATAACGAAGGACAAGATTTGAATAATCTGCTCTTGGTCGGTCCAGGGATGCGCGATGTGCCGATAGAACCCCTTGCTGTTCACCAGCCGCTGAGCTCAGAGGAATGTCATTTTGATCTCTCGAAGGAGTATTTGAAATACTCGCGAACTATATCGGCGTTGGGATTGAGCACTTGGAAGCGATTGCGTTCACTTCGAATAGCCATAGTCGGGTGCAGCCGAACGGGCGCGAGCGTGACTTCTACGTTGGCTATGTTGGGAGCGCAGCACTTGATCTTGATCGACCCAGACGTTGTTGAGACGCATAATCTGGCCGAGGTGGAATCGGTGGGGAGAAACGATATCGGCAAGCCGAAAGTTGATGCAGTTACGGCATATCTGTACTCACGTGGCCAGGTGACCGATAGCGGGGCAACAATAAGGGCGATAAGTAAAGGCATAAGAGAATCGTATCGGGAAGCCGTCGCAGCCGACGTGATCTTCTGTTGCGTAGACAACGATGAGGCAAGACTCGCTTGCGGCATACTTTCGACCCTCTATCACAAGGTATTGATTGATGTTGGAACGGCAATTCTCGATGCGCCGATGCCGCACTCAAACCGAACGGGCGCAATCGAAATGGGAGCGGATGTGAGGATGCTCCTCCCCGGAGACGGCTGTATCCGCTGCTATGGAAGTCTACCCGACAATGAAGATGCGGCCGCAAAGCTTGCCGGCATGTACCAGAGCAATCGTACTCAAGGAGGCATGTGGTGGATGAGTAGAAGGGGATCGTTGAGAAATCTTAATATGGTGGCCGTTGGCATAGGCATCCAGATGTTGTTTGATCTGGTCTCTGGCAAAATCGAGGAGAGCCGATGGACACGAATTGAGTTCGACCATCGTGGGCAATTAGTTGTACATCATCTCGATCGTACACCAACTGACGAGAAATCCGCCTGTTCGCTCTGCCCAAAATCGGGCCTGGGAGATTTCGGGCTCAGCTGGTAATATGAGCCATCACGGCTTGAGCACTATGCTGGAAATCTGATTAGACAAAGACAGGCAAATGAGGTGATCGTATGTATTATTCACGAGAGGAAGAGCGGGACTGCTTCCAAACACTGCAGAGCATCAGGTCAACTGATTCCGAAAGGAATAAAGAAGCTTGGATCAAAGCTAGGGATATAATTGTACGAAACACCATGCCCTTGGTGAAATATCTAGCAGATCACTATGGTAAGGATCCTGAGCAAAAGGAGGACTTGATGCAGATAGGCAACGAAACGCTTCTCAAAGCAATGATGGGCTTCGATCTTTCCAAAAATACAAGGTTCTGGACATTTGTAGGAAAAGCTATCGCAAGGGCGATTGTTACGGCAAAGGGCAGGGATAGTCTACGTGTGAGGTATTCCGAAAGGATACGGAAACTTTCGGGTCAAGTTGCCAAAGTTAACGATGAACTTATGCAAAAGTATAATAGAGAGCCGACAAGCGAGGAGATTGCCAAGGCGATCAACGGGAAGTTAGGCGGCTCAGTTACACCTGAAGATATTGACGAAACACTAAATTGCATCATTACCTCGGATGTCTATTCTGATCCGATTTCAAGCGAGCCCGGACCCGAAGACCAATTCATAATAGAGCAAGATATACAGGAAATGTACCAGACAATTGACATATTACCTCCAAGACGGGCCGCAGCCCTTCGCATGAGGGAGTTAGAGGAAAAAAGCTATGCGGAAATAGGAATCGCACTGGGGTGTACTGAAGACGCTGCTAAGTCGCTTCGTTACCATGCGATACACCAACTCAGAGAAGCGTATATGTCCATATGTGAGGAATAAGATCTGCCTGAGCAGTGATCTGAACGAGGCAAAGGAGAAGAATAATATGAATCAGATGAATGATATACAAGCACTTTTGGCGATGATGGAAGATGCCGATAGAGATATTCGCGCACGTGGAGCTGAGAAATCGGGTCAGTTGGGGAAGGACGCGCCGGAGGCCATTGCGGAGAAGCTGCTACAACTCTTGAACGACGGTGAGGAAGACGAGGAGGTCCAAGGGGCGGCGTTTGAAGCCGCCGAGGCGATTGGGATCTCCCTGTTCGATGATGAACTGGAATCCATGACGAGGGCGATTATGAGTAAAGCGATAAACCGGCATCTAGGCGACGAGGAAATGGAGCGTTATTGTGCACACGAGGTTGGTGAAACAGAAGGGTTAGTACTGGAGAAGCACTTGGACCGGTGCA
>JABGPX010000855.1 GCA_018644745.1 Spirochaetales bacterium | reverse complement strand
ATAACCTGCCGATCTATGTGGGCTAACCATTCCTTTATTTGGGCGCTCTGGTTTCCAGCTTCATCTTTTGTGTACGCGGAGATTCGATAGGTATCAATTCCTCCGGAAACAGATTGGAGAAGTAGAGGAGACGTATATTTTGCATAGCTGCTTTCATTTACCGATACGTATACCGCTCCTTCCGCGGTCTCGAAAGCTACCTGAAAATCATCCTGGAAAAACATCTCGTCGTTCCAATCCGGAATATTCGGCGGGGGCGGAGGAGTTTTATCGATGGTGAATCTAATAATCTGTTCTTGAATAGGAGTTGATTCGTTTCCGTCGAAAACAGCCGCGCGCACCGCATATCTCAAGGTCTCGCCCGGCGCGGCATCAAAAGAGAGTATTTCCGGCATTGCAGGGGAGAAAGGACTTGTGTTCGATGGTATCGGACCATTGGTGGTGACTTCATATCGTACACCTTCATTATTCCGGCTTCGCGAAATTACCTGCCTGGAATTATACACAAGACCGTCTTCAATTCCGGAAAAAAGACTATCGCCGGTCTGACCAGCTAATGTCAGGTTTAGAGTCCCGAGTTCGCTCTGATTTCCCGCCCTATCTCTAGAGTAATACTTCAAATCAATAGTTTCCCGGCTTTCGTCATACGGGATGGTGAAAGGACCTTCATAAACCGCAAATGTCTCCTGGTCCAGGCCCTCCATACTGTAATAGATCATATCTTCGATAACCCCGATCCAGGATACTGAAATGGAGGAATCGCCGGCAAAATTCACCTGCGGCGGATTTAGTTTTTCAGGTTCCTTCAAGTCGATAGTAAACCGGGCGACGCTTTGGGAACTACCGTTTCCGACCTCATCAAATGCCAGAAAACGGACAGTGTATAAAACCTCCCGTCCGGCTTCGCCATTAACAAGGAGAGTTTCCTCATATTTTTTTGATGTTATGGTCGGTATTGATGGAAGAGTGCCGTCAGTGCTGATCTCATAATAAGTAGGATAATTTGACGCAATAGCGAGCTCCACGTCGTTTCGCGCTATTCCGCCTGGCGGCAAGCCAGTGAGCACGGGCTTAGATGGCGGATTTCGATCGATAACTATCGTGTATATTTCAGGATTAAGAGCCCGATTATCTGCGCGATCTTTCGCTCCAATTGCGAGCTTGAAAGTTTTTTCCGATCCCTCAGGAACATCCAGGCGATATGGACTAACAAATCGGATTGCGTTGTCGTCAAATGGGTCAAGAGGGCCATCAATCTCAGAAATATCAAGAAAAACATCATCTGTAAAACCCAAAGGAGGAAGTACGAACACGCCGCGATTGTATGTCTTTCCGTTTGACACTCCTCTGATTACCGGGATTTCAGGACCGACAAGATCAATTGTGAATGATATGGTTCTTATATCACCGGTTATGGTTCCATTACTCAGTATAGGAAGAAGCTTGATGATATAGTCGGTTTCGCTATCGTTTATTCCAGGAAAAACAAGAGAATCTCCAAGAAGACTGCTGTCTGCATCCGGATCGGCTGGTTCCTCGCCGCTGATTGAGTAGGAATAATAAACCTGCACCGCGTCGTCCGTGCCGCGCAGAGTTAATGTGCGGCTGCTGTTGTAAACCCCGCCATCGGCTATTCCGTCGAAATCGGGCAAATAAGGCTCTCGCAAATCCGCAAGAACCGGATAAGTATCAGAGATCCTGCTTGCATTCCCACTTTTGTCCACTGCGACAGCTTTAATTTTAACCTCATTAAGCATGCCGTCTTCAAAATCCAAACCGATCGGCTCTATATACAAAGTTGCTTTAGCATCGGGAAGCGGCGGCTCGGAGCCGTCGGTAGTAATGGTATAGTAGAGGGTGTCATCTCCCTGTACGGCGATCTTGCCTTCCTGCATTATAATGGTTGGCGGATCAGGTGGAACCTTGTCAACAAGCACTCTGAATGTTGCGCTTGCTTCTGAAAGATTACCTGCCCCATCCATTGCGGCAAATCGAAACGCAAACATTCTCTCCATTCCGTAAGGAACATCGAGATCGATAAAGTCATCACTTCGCAATGACGCTGTATCCGGTATTCCAGGCAGGCTGTCGTCCAGAGTCATCTCATATACTATTTTGGAACCAAACTCACCTTTTACACCAATGGTTATACCGGCGGTTTTATTTTTATCTAAATAGGATATTTCCGGCTTTGCAGGAGGTATTCGGTCAAATGTAACCAACACAAGAGAATTTTCACTTTTCCGTCCGTTCGATCCAAATGCCGCGGCCTTAACGACAAGGGATCCTGCCTCGCTTTCTTCTGGAAGATCCAGGGTAAAGGATCCCGAGTATTCCATTGCCAGGACATCAGGGGATGTTCCGTCTATCGTGTAGTAGATTCTCGCGTCCGCAGGTCCGGATATAGAAACGTTGGTATCTTCTCTTACCGGCGGAGTCTGATCCAATATTATCTCAGGCTTTGACGGAGTTCTGTCGTCTAAAACATAGAAATAGCGAAACTCCGCTATGCCGGTCTGGATATGTTCTTCCCTGATAATCCTAAGCGGAATATATTTCAGACCGTTTTCAACCAGGCCGATTTTAAATGGATTCTCGTACTGAAGGGCCTTTCTCGAAGCGGATGTATCATCCAGACTATAATAGGTGGTGGCGCGATCCTCGAGCTGTATTTGACGAGCTTCGTCATATACCCCGCCTTCGAGCTGATAAAAGTCAACATTGGGTTCGTCTACGGTATATTCGATCCGCGCGGTTCTTATCTCGCCGGTAGATGCAAGTTTGCCTGAGACTCTGAGTAAAACTGTTCCCGCTAGATCAACAAGAAGCGGACCTGCGTAGCTGGTACCTACATCCCCGGGGTCATCGCCTCCAAAGGTGTACCGAATCCATTCATAGCCGGATGAACGAATTACCAGATGCTGCCGGTTTCCAAATACACCCGGCACCGGGCTGAGGATTCTCAAACCCGCCTCCGGGAGTTCTTCCACCGTATCAATGGTATAGCTCCATACACGAAGTTCACTCAGGTTTCCGGCCACATCGCGGGCGTAAGCCTTTATAGTATGGGTGAGTACACGATCTTCGTCTGAGGGCAAATATATCGATTCTCCCTGCCACAACACCGCGTCATCCTGAATACTTCCATTAAGACAATAATAGACTTGTGTCGCGGATTCAGAATCTCCGTTCTCGGTTCCCTCCGGAGGCGGTTCGAATTGGATTGAGATCTGATTGCCGTAGGTGCCTCCGGGGATATTCACTTCGGGTTCGCCTGGCGCTCGTTTGTCAATGAGATAGGTAAATTCTTTTTTCTTAACTGTTTCGCCCTTACTGCGCGCCTCTACTCTCAAAGTATAAAGCCGCTCTTCTCCTGCTAAAGCTGAAAGTGAAAAAGGAAAGAGATAAGGCACAAATCTGGCATCTCGGCTTTCTGCGAATGAATAGTAAAGCTCTACTTCATCTCCGCTTTCCAGCATAACTCGCTGATCACGCGAATAACTGCCTGACGGAACCGATACCGTTATAACTGCCTGAGCGAAAATACTCGTTGATATGCACAAAAGAAATAATAATATTGTTCCGATTAAGACTCTCTGTCTCATTTTCCCGCCTGAATTAAGATCTTTTTAACTTCCGGATTGATGTGCTTATATTTTTCATCAAGCTCATCCTCAGTAAGGCCGACGAGCTCATGGCTCATATAGTGGATCCAAAGATCATCTTCTTCCGAGCCGATCTCGTGCTTTCGGCAGTAGTAATCCGGTGTAATAGGTAAATTCTTCTTTCCAGCCGAAAAGAATTTGTAATCATGAACCGCTATTTTCAGATCATCTCTCGGGATTCCTTGATCGATGATTATTTCTGCAAGGTGATTGATGGTACGGCCTGTATCGAAGATATCATCTACAAGTAAAACCCGATCGCCGTTTCGCAGGTATTCCGGCGCGTAGGTCCACCCATCAACCATTACTCTGTCCTGCTGACGGATATCAAGATACGATCTGGCTACGACAGCGGCATAGAACACCGGCCGGTCATTTTTACGTATTATTTTGAAGTATTCACTAATGACATTGCCGATATATGCACCGCCTCGCAAAAGAATATATATGATATCTGGAACGAACCCGGACTGATGGATCTCATATGCTAATTGCAGGGCGTTATTACGAACTGTGTCATAGGAGAGAAAGTCTTTTCTCATGGATCCGCCTTTATCCTCTGGTATAGTAGTTTATGGTCTTATTATCCCAATAGTGATCTCTTCTCCGGATCTGTTCAAGAGAAAATCGAACTCTACAATTCTTGTATCGTTCAGAATACCGTAAAAATCCAACAGATTTTTCGTCGGATTGCCATTTACCGCAATAACAACGTCTCCCGGCAGCAGTCCTGCCTGATCCGCAAGGGATCCGCCCTCGAGGCCCTGTAT
>JABGPX010000672.1 GCA_018644745.1 Spirochaetales bacterium | reverse complement strand
TATATCGTCATCACGACTACAACATCGCCGTTATGGAATCATTTTCCGGTAAAAAATACGCGAGCTATTTTCTACACGGCGAGCATCTTATTGTGGACGGTAGACCGATGTCCAAGAGCCTAGGCAACATCCTGTATCCCGATGATTTGGTGGATAAAGGCTACGAGCACAAGCACTTGAGGTTCTTTCTCATTTATACATATTACCGAAAGAAACTCAATTTCACAGACAAAAGTTTCGCCAAAGCCTCCGACATTTTAGACCGATTCAGAGAACGCTTGAACAATCTTCTGAACGGCGCCGCGGCCGGCATAAAGAAGAACCCGGCGACTGATTTACTTATTGAAAAGCTTCCCGCGGTTTTCGAAAAGCATATGGACAACGATCTGCATCTCGGAGAAGCATTCGAGGCGGTTTATGAGCACCTAGGCCAAATACAAGACTCTATCGCCGGCTCTGCTTTGCAGAAATCCCAGGCGAAAGCTCTTCGCAATGAAATTTTAAAAGTCGACACGGTGTTAGGAGTTATATTCGCAGATTAAGCGTGCCGATTCAGTTGTGTGCCGCATTACGCACACACCTGAATCCAAGGTTTGTCGTGGCGCTATCAGGTGTATTCGAAGTACGCGCGGCAACCCGGTACCGATTGCAATAAGAGCTATGGCAGAGATGGGAGCCGCCTCTCATCACCTTGGCGGACCCGGCGGCGGGACCGGCGGGATTGGTACCAGCGGATCTCCATCGATGCCGCGGACTGAACCAGTCAGAGCACCATTCCCAGACGTTTCCTGCCACACAGTACAGCCCGTAACCATTTGATTCATAAGATGAGACCGGGCAGGTTCCCGCGAAACCGTCATCTGCAGTATCGGTGTTCGGAAACTCTCCCTGCCAGATGTTGCACATATGTTTATCAGCGGGAGTCAGGTCATCACCCCATACATAGCGTTTCTGTTCAAGCCCGCCTCGCGCGGCATATTCCCACTCTGCTTCTGTAGGCAATCTCATTCGGGCCCACTGGCAGAATGCGGCGGCATCACTCCATGAAATATGCACAACCGGGTGATCCATCCGGCTTTTAATATCCGAGCCAGGTCCTTCAGGACGATCCCAGCGAGCACCGTCAACGCCGAGCCACCATTGCAGGCCCTGTACCGCTCGGACCTTTTCGGTGTTCATCAACTTTTGAGGTACATAGCTCTGAAAGACAAAGGACCAGCCAAAATGCTCCGATTCGGTGCGATAACCTGTCGAGTCGACAAATTTCTTAAACCGGGCATTCGAAACCGCATATTTATCGACGTAGAAAGGTGAAATAGTAACTTCCCGTACTGGGCCCTCACCATCTGCAGGAAATCCTACCGTATCATCCGTTCCCATCAGAAATCTGCCCCCGTCTAGAAACACCATGTCTTTGGACGCAGATGAACCGCGTGATATTTTTACAGAATCTATGCTCACGGCGGGAGCGGGAATTATCTCCGGGCTTCCGGCTCCGCGATCCGGAGGTGCGCAGCAGCTCATAGTTCCCAGGTCCTTATATTACTCATTGGGTAATATATAATGCCATGAGCTATCTGTGTCAAATCGGGGAAAAAGCTGCCTCGAGTATTACCTGCCCTTCGGATTCAATGGCTCGATGGTGTATAGAAGCTCATAAGTTCCGGGCTTTACGAGATACCGCTCCAAGGTGTCGGGACCGCAACTCGCCCCTCCCAATCCGCGCTGCATAACATCGAGATTCAGAAAGATTTCATCCCGCGGTGCAAGCTCATTGGTATGAAACGCAGCGTATAAATCCTCGGCCGAAAAGTGCAGAGCCGACGCCTCGCATACTCCGTGTATGCGGAACACCAGCCCCATTCCTTCTGTATCCTTCAGACTGATCCACCGGACATCGGTTTTGTTTCCGTTTTCCTGCGGCAATATGTAGGGGACATACTGATCGGCGACGGACCCCGCGTGTAAGCCGACCCGGGCGCCGGCTTTTCTATCGACATAGCTTTCATGCGGCCCCTTGCCGAACCACTGCATCTGCTCCAGGTTCGGCGAGAGCATCAGCTTCACACCGATTCTAGGCAGCTCAGGAAGCTCGGCGCTCACGGTGAATCTGTCGCAGACCTCGATGGTCCCGGAGGGCATCACCATATAACTATGAGCATGGTCCAGCAAATTCTCTCCTAACGGAAATGATCTCCTGGACTTTATATCAACGCGAACGCCGCCGCCGGGTATCTTTTTCCAGGTAAAGCTTTCGGTTCTCGTAGTCATGCGATCAAGCCCTGCAGAGAGCCATTGTCCTAGGACCTTTCCCTCCTGGCCGGACCAGCTCTTAATACCGTCGTTATCGGTCGCCGCCCGCCAGACCTGGAGAGCGGGGCCGGAAGACAGAAGATCCTTACCGTCCCGCGAAATGGTCTCGAGCTTTCCATGCGCCCTGCTGAAGACACAGGTCCGCTCCCCGACGCTCACCTTCAACAGACCGTCGATCTCTTCTGCGATAACCGTTGCATCAATCTCCGGCGGCTCAACCGGGGTGGTCTCGACCCGCAGCGCGAACTGCTCCCAGCCGACCTCATGCCCCGCGGCGGCCCAGGGCAGGTCATTTTTTGTGACAAAGCTCAGAGTTAAAAAACATTCCCGTCCCTGGGGGACAACCGGCTTCTCGTATCCTATTTCGACATTCCCGGATTCCCCGGGGCCTATCTGGGGAAGGATGAGAATACCCGAGGACACTCCCGCCCCGTCAACTTCAATGGACCAGATCGCATCGAGCCACGACAGATCGGTGAACCAGTTCTTATTTGTAATTTCAACCAGGCCGATATCTTCATCGAGTATCTTTGCACCTATAGGTTGTGCAATCTTCTTGAATTCAAACATTCCGGGGTGGGGAGTTCGATCGGGCCAGATCATTCCGTTGATGCAGAAATTCTTATCATTCGGCTCATCGCCGTAATCTCCGCCATATGTCCAGTAGGGAACTCCTTTTTCGTCGACTTCCAGGAGTCCCTGATCTACCCAATCCCAAATAAAGCCTCCCTGCAGCCCTTCGTTCTCTTCGATGGCGTCCCAGTATTCCTTGAGATTTCCGCTGCTGTTACCCATGGCATGGGCGTACTCACACATGATAAGGGGTCTGTCATCTCCGGTATTCCGCGCCCACGAAACGATCCGATCGACCTCAGGGTACATGGGGCAAACGACATCAGAGGCCCTTCGCCCGGCATTTTCATTCTCGTCCCAATTCTCCAACCTTACCGCTCCTTCGTAGTGGAGCAGACGTGAAGGATCATAGGTTCTTATCCATCCGGCAAGACCATCGTGGTTTACGCCATAACCGCTTTCGTTTCCAAGAGACCACATAATGATGCTCGGATGATTTTTATCACGCTGAACCATCCGTTTTCCGCGGTCAAGGAACGCCTGAGCCCAGAGCGGATCAGAACAAAGCTGGTCGCAGTAATAGTGAGACTCGATATTCGCTTCATCAACCAGGTATATTCCATATTCATCACATAAATCGTACCAGACCGGGTCGTTCGGATAGTGGCTGGTTCTCACCGCGTTGAAATTGAACTGCTTCAATAGCCGGATATCCGCAATCATACTGTCATTGGTCACCGTTTTACCAAGTTTTTCATCGTGCTCGTGCCGGTTTACCCCTTTCAACAATACCGGCTTTCCGTTTACAAGCAATTCCCGATCTCGCACTTCGATGCTTCTAAATCCAATTCGGGTTGAGGTACATTCGACAACCTTGCCCGATGCATCCTGTAATTCAACGCAAAGAGTAAAAAGGCTGGGTCGCTCCGCCGACCATTTTTCAACATGAGCGACCTGCCGTGAAATCGAGATTTTATGCCCGCCCGCGCGGTAGCTTCCATCCAGCCCGGTAGAAATTACCTCCCCGACCATTTTGCCCGATCCATCGAGCAGGCGCAGTTCGATTTTCCACCCTTCATCTATATCATCAGACGCGCCGATCTCTATGTCCGTGTCCAGGATTCCCGTTGTGAAGCCGCCGTCGAGGCCGCCGCGGGCAAAGACGTCGCGAATATATGCGTGCCCGGTTGAATAGAGAAAAACCGAACGGTGTATCCCGGCCATCCACCAGTGATCCTGGTCTTCGAGATAACTGCCGTCGGACCAGCGGATTACAACCACGGCAAGGGTATTTAACCCCGGCCGGACCAGAGCGGTAACATCAAACTCAGAAGGGAGACGTGAGTCTTTTGCCATGCCGGCTTCGCTGCCGTTTACATAAAGATAATACGCGCTCTCGACGCCGCCTAAATGCAGAACGATCCGGCGCTCCGACCACTTTTCAGGAAGATCAAAATCCAATCGATAGACACCGGTGGGATTTTCATCGGGCACTTCCGGCGGCTTGTTCGGAAAAGGCATAGTTACGTTTGTGTAGTGCGGCCGATCCC
>JABGPX010000629.1 GCA_018644745.1 Spirochaetales bacterium | reverse complement strand
CCATATTCGTAGTCGATACCGTTGGCAACTTCATGATCGAGTTGTTTCTTTATCAATGGTAAATACGGATGCCAATCTTCCTCCATTACATCGAGGGCTCTCCAGAGAAGCCAGGCGAACTCAACATTGTGCCCCGCCGACGTGTTGTCATCGGCATTTGCTTTTGTGCCGCCATCGTCAAATCGGTCCCATCCCCAGACTATGTCGAATTTTATCTGCGGAGCAACTTTCCAGTCTTCCCAAAACTGAGGAATGCCTGTTCCGTATTCAGGGTGCATAATTCGTGTTACCAAGTTCGTGATATTCTCCTGTAGTTTCCGCCGATGAATGGCCTCTCCGCTTGCTTCAAAAAGCGTGGTAAATGCTTCCATCAGATGCATATGCACATCGAGAGTCTTCCTGTCTCCACCGGCGGTGCCGGGTCCACACAAATCCCAGTTATTATTAAACATCTCAAAATAGCCGCCGTACATGGTATCGGCGCAGTATTTCTGCATAAGGTCAAAGACTTTTTTTGCGTATTCCAAACCCCGGCCGTCCCCCGTCGCGAGAGTGTATTCGGCAAGGGCATACATGGCGAAGCTGTGGCCGTATATGATTTTTTGATCGATCGCCACATTTCCCTTTCGATCGGTGGTCCAATAGAAACCCCCGTTGTCTTTGTCCCACATTTTGTCGATAAGAAAATCCACGCCATGAGCAGCAGCTTCGGCACAGCTTGCACCACTGCGTGCGCTACCGTATCCCGCCCGAAGGGCGGATGAGAAAGTGTAGACCGTCCGCGTTTGGGCGATCAGCGACTTTTCGTCCTCGCCGCTATCGTTGCCGTCTTTATCAAAGTGGGTAATAAATCCGCCGTTTTTTTTATCGATAGCCCGGTCGAGCCAGAAGGGAAGCAATTTGCCTGTAAGGTATTCTTCGATTTGCTTTTTTCTTGCTGGTAATTCATCAAGTTTCATGTATTTTCTCCGCTTCGATACCCTATGAAGGATTACTGCAAGCGTCAATATATAGGCTACCGCCAAGGTTCGTGTCACTACCCATTATTGACGCTTTCGTTGAATCTATGAATGCTTGATTATGATGAAAGCCATAAGGTTTCATGAAAATCCCATCATCTTTTCAGGTCTTTCCCCGGAAATAGGTGAGAACATTAACGGACCTTCGCTTATCCAGGTTCCCGCCTGGGTCAGAAATCCACTCGCCAAGTACTACCTCTATTTTGCACACCATCAAGGGCAGTTCATACGGATGGCTTTTGCTGATGATCTGCACGGTCCGTGGAAATGTCGGGAGGGTGGTGTTTTGGGATTGGGTGACACCATGTTCGAACACCACATAGCGTCACCGGATGTGCACCTGGATGAAGAAAGCCGTCAGATAGTGATGTACTTCCACGGTGTGATGCCGCGGGGGAGCACTGACTTTGCGGGTCAGAGAACTGCCGTGGCGGTTTCCGAAGACGGGCTTGTTTTTAGACAATTCGGATCAGCTTCGATCGGGCCGTTTTACTTTCGCGTATTTCGTTACAAAGGCGCCGTTTATGCGGTCGCTAAAACCACTTTGCAGGATGGCGGTGGAGAACTCCTTTCCTCGCGGGATGGATTCTCTCCTTTTACCAAGATAAAAGATATCATACCCTTTATGCGTCACGCGGCGGTCATTTTGAACGATGATAGGTTTGTTATTTTTTACAGCCGCTGCGAAGATCGGCCGGAGCGAATATTGTGCTCTGAGATAATGCTGAACGGAGATCCCGCAAATTGGATGGTCTCGGAACCGATCGATGTATTATCTCCTCATGAGATATATGAAGGGGGCGAACTGCCGTTGGAGAAATCGCAATTCGGCGCGGTTCATGAGGCGGTTCGGCAGCTTAGAGACCCGGCTGTTTACCGAGAAAACGGCCGAATCTACCTGGTTTACTCATGTGCAGGTGAACAGGGAATCGCAGCGTGCGAAATAAAGGATTTATTTTCGTAGTGATCCGAACCTTGGAGGTTTTATGGGAGTTCCATTAGAAAAAGGAATAGGCACCGCGTTAGTCGATATAACCGGTCCTGTTGCCGCAGGAAGTCATCAGAGTTTTACTTTGACCTATATCGCCGGATTCTGTGGAATTGATGACTCCGGCAGCCTTAAAATCTGCTTTAGATTTGCGACCGATCAGGGCACCTCTCAGTTTGATGATCCTGCGGGGGAAAACTATGTTCACGTGCAGGCATCCAACGGTGCAAAACTGCTGGCACTTTATGACACCAAGATGAACATAAGGCCATGGGGAAAAACTATCTATATCAAAGTGCAGAACGGCTATCTCGGACCTGGCGACACAATTACCCTCAGCTTCGGCGACAAGAGAGGAGGAAGCCCGGGCTTTAGAATGCAGACCTTTTGTGAGGATACCTTCGAGCTAAAGGTTCTTGTCGATCCGGTAGCAACCTGCGTTTACAATGAGTTGGAGTCTTCGCCAACTATTCGGATTGTCCCTGGAGAGCCGAAGGTGTGGAAAGCGGTTATACCCTCGCAAGTAGAACAAAACAAGCCGTTTAATCTGCGGATAAAGGCGGAAGACAAGTGGGGCAATCCAACCTCGACCTCTCAATCGGAGATCAGCCTGGATTCCAACTTGCCGCTGAGCGGTCTGCCGCCTTTGCTGAATACCGGTGACGCGGCTGAAGCAGAGACCATCCTGCCCGGTCTTGCCGCGGAAACGCAGGGAACGTATTTTGTTTCCTGTTCCACACCGGACGGCCAAGTCTTTCATACTAATCCGATGCGGGTAGTTGATTCGCTATCGATCGGAAGATTCTGGGGCGACCTGCATGGTCAATCTGAAGAAACGATAGGCAGTAATTCGGTGGAGAAGTATTTTTCATTTGCAAGAGATAAAGCGTGGCTTGATTTTGCAGGTCATCAAGGAAATGACTTTCAGGTAACACCGGAGTTCTGGCAGCTTCTGCAAAAGACTACCAAAGCATTCAACAAAGATGGCAGGTTTGTAACTTTCCCTGGATATGAGTGGTCGGGCAATACCGGGCTGGGGGGGGATCACAACGTATATTTCCGCGAGGAAGGTTATACGATACACCGGAGCTCTCACGCGTTGGTGGATAACGAGGGAGATGTGGACTCTGATTGTTATACGGCAGCCGCATTGCTCAAGGCATTGCCGGCGGATGGTGCGATGGTATTTGCCCATGTCGGCGGCCGTTATGCCCGTTTCGAAGCCGCGGCGCCGGCCTTGCTGAAATCGGTAGAAATACACTCGGCCTGGGGTACTTTCGAGTGGCTGCTCCGTGACGCCTTCGATGCGGGGCTGCGGGTCGGAATAGTGAGCAATAGCGACGGCCACAAAGGCCGCCCCGGCGCAAGCTACCCGGGTGCATCGCTCTTCGGCTCCTATGGCGGGCTGACCTGCGTGCAGGCGAAGGAGCTTGCCAGGGAAGAGGTATGGAATGCTTATCAGGAGAGACGCCATTATGCCACCACCGGTGCCAGGATTTATCTTGATCTTGCGATCAAAGTTGATGATAAATCTTTGCCAATGGGAAGCATCATCGAAACGAATGCGTCAACCGCCGAGATAGAAGTCGATATATCGCCGAGCGCGCCGGTAAACCGGATTGAGATCCTCAACAGGGGGCAGATAGTCGATACTATCCGGCCGAAATCCTTTAGCGATGAGTCGGGTAGTCGAGTGATGATTACGTGGTCAGGTGCGGCGTTCCGCGGAAGAGGGAGACAAACTGACTGGACCGGAGATTTAGTTGTTGAAAGGGGGAGGCTTACTGATGCGGCGCCTTTCAACTTTCACAACCCTCTCAAGCCGTTTACTTTTGACGGAGGGTCGTCTGCCCGGTGGAGCTCTTATACAACTGGCGGGATAGCGGGATGTATATTGACAATGGAAGACCCATCAACCGGGAAATTGATATTTCATAGCCCGCATGTGGATTTTGATATTGATTTGGATGATCTGGCCTATGAGCCTCGGATTTATGATGCCGGCGGACTTGAGCGTCAGGTGCGAATTGAGCGGCTTCCCTCGGAAAACCTGATTGAAGATATTCGATTTTCCCGAACCGTGGATTTGAGTTCCACCACAGATAACCCGGTATATGTGAAGGTCGTGCAGGAGAATGGCCATATGGCCTGGTCGTCCCCGGTGTATCTGGTCAGACTTTAAAGATCGCTTGATGTCGCCAAACATGTGTGTAACTATACCGCCATGAAAGCATTGATACTAACCGAGTACAAAAGGCTTGAATATGGCGATATGCCTGAGCCGGATATTGGCGACACGGATGTGCTGGTCGCGGTGAAGGCTGCAGCAATCTGCGGTAGCGATGTTCATGGCATGGATGGTTCATCCGGCAGGAGGATTCCTCCCCTTGTAATGGGCCATGAGATCAGCGGGAAGGTTGCAGATGCCGGAGCGAA
>JABGPX010000224.1 GCA_018644745.1 Spirochaetales bacterium | reverse complement strand
CGACCAGGTGGAAGCTATGACAATGGCCGACAAAATCGTTGTTATGAAAGCCGGAGTTATTCAGCAGATCGGTTCACCTCTCGAACTGTATAACAATCCTGTAAACAGGTTTGTTGCCGGATTTATCGGTTCACCTCCGATGAACTTCATGACCGTTTCCATCAAAGAAGAGGGTGGAAAAATTGTTGCTGAAGAAGAAGGCGGCAATCAGCTTGAAGTCAGCGGCGAAAATGCTGATCGAATCAAGTCATACGTCGGCAAAGATCTTATCTTTGGCGTACGCCCAGAAGACCTCAATTATCAGGACAAGGGCGGATCGGATAAAACCATCAAAACTTCGGTTACAGTTATTGAGCCTCTGGGCGCAGAAATCCACCTCTATGTGGACACAGGCAAGCATTCGATGATCGCCCGTGTACCGCCGCGGATGGACTTTCACGTTGGAGACGACGCATTTTTCGAAGCCGACATGAATAAAGTACTTTTCTTTGATATGGAAACAGAAAAGGCTCTCGTTGGTGTAGAAGTTTAGTCACTGTTCTTTAGAATTACAGCCGTCCGCACCAGCGGGCGGCTTTTTTTATCTCCGCGGCAAATCGATGTCAAAAATCCCGTTCAAATCCGCTATTTCATTGGGCAATCCACCAAAAACCCGCTTCCAGACGGCTTCGCTTTCCATACAGAGATACACGGGAGCTCCTGTAACGGACTTAATCCGCTCAACGAGTTCCCGATAAATTCGAACTCGAGATCTCTGAATATACCTGTACTTGCCGTCTTTTGAAGGTACAAACTCATCATACAGATAAGGTCTTTTTGCAATTCTATCTTTGAGCTGAGGAGGATATCTAAAGGTACCCAGACTGATCCAGGCTATACGCGCACGCGGAATCGTTTTCAAACGGTCGATGAGGGGGAAATACAGCTCCCGCCAATCCGGACGCTTGAAAACAGGGTCAAAATGAAAAGAGGTGAGATAACCGGAATGAACGGCACGCAGAGAAGCGTCAAGACGATTTTTAACCGGACTTGAAATACCCTCTTCGCTTTTGCCAATTTCCTCAGGATTTAGAGAAAAACCAACCACCCCATTACCCTTGGCTGGGATATCAAACAGATGCTCAACCAGATCCGTTTTTGTCTTCATTTCAAAATAAATATTTGGTATCTCGCTGAATGCCTCTATGAACTCAGCCGAGAGCTGAAAAATTGGGTCAAAAAGCAGTGAGTCGCCGGTTTCCCCTGTCCCCACACGTAATTTTTTTTCAGGATTTTGCAGTGCGGTCTCTCGGATGTGTTCAATCGACGGGCCGGGGTCGACAAATACAGATACAGGAGAAAAATTCAGATAGCTGCGCATTATGCAGTAGGTGCAGCCCAGACTGCATCCGGTATACAGATCAACGGTATGATAATTACAGCAAATGTGTCCTTTGGAACCGGGACATTCACCTACGGGATTCCCCTTGTGTCTGCACAGATAGAGGGTAGTTCCTTTCAGGTACTCCTCGGGTATTTCTGTTTCATCTTCAACAAGGCGGAACTTTATATCGTTCAGATATCCGCGAGCTGCTTCCACGGCTCTCAGTCCCGAGGCACTCCTCTGTACGAATACATGTTTTACAAGATGGCTAAAGGAGGTCTTCCAGTTCGTCACATGCCCCTCCGAGATTGGCTAGTACGTGGGTTTTCTTCTCTAAATCAGCACGATTCCTGAACGAGAAGGTTATGGAATAAGAATCACCTTCAAAATGTTTCGGCGAGCTCATCTTTATTCCGGTCTCAGACAGGTATGTATGCTGAACATCCGAAAATCTCCGATGCAAATCTGTTAATTCGGGACTGCGGATCTCAACGATTCTCTCTAGAGGACTATCATCAGCCAGCAGTTCTTCCGCAAATCTCGAAGAATTATCCGGCGATAGGTTATCTCTAAGAATTATTTCATGAAAAAGAGTGAGAAACACCCGCACATCGCTAAAGGAAAATCCCGGCAGCCTGCCGGATAGGTCGCATGCTTCCCGAGGAAGCTTATCAAGCCTTGCGGCGATCTTTAGATCGAGCTTGCCGGCCTCAACAAGCGACTGGATCCAGGGCTTCAGTATCTTGAACTTTTCTATTCGTTGGAAAAAGCCTGAATTGCCGATTAACGCCGCAGAGACTTTCTCGGCACCGCCGCCGGGAGTTATTCCTAATTCTCCGGCAAGTTCGGAGAACTGCAGCTGCTCACGCCAGGAATAGGCCCCGGTTCTGTTTTCCAATTTGAGTATCATGAGTAGAATTTCTACCTCGCTCCCTTCACATTCAACGCAATTGAGCATGGGTACACCGCAGATTTGAGCGGCATCCAGTATCCGCCGGCCCCAGAGAACTTCGCCTCGCCACATGGGAATTGGCGGATAGATTCCTGAGGACAGCAGTTCATTATCCCAGGCCGAATCAGAGGTAAATATGTCAAATCGTCTAAAAGCGGAACACAGTTCCACAATAGAAATTGCCGTCATGATCGGAAGGTATCAAAAAACCGCTGCGAATCCAAGTGATTTACGCATCCGCTGCGCTTTGAAGGACAACGAGGAGGCGACCTGCTACAATAGGCGCGAGAAAAGTATGCGCATATGCTTGGTGGTTCCTTCGATTACAGATTTCTATTTTTCACCGGCTCGTATGTCGGCGCTTGGCGCCCGTTCGGTTTGCCGCCTGCTTGAAGCGGCGCATCACACGATACGTTTTTTTAATTTTCCTGCGGAGGTAAAGAAACCTCGCACTCAGGTGCTGCCCCAGGAGCTGAACTATCTCAAGCCTTTCCTCCTCAATGAAACGGGACCGGTATCCTTTTTCACTGCGTACAAACGCCTCGGACCGTTGGCAGCAGAATGTGCAAACCGGGTATCAGCGCTTGAGCCGGAACTAGTGCTTATCTCCTCTTTTGCATTTGCTTACGCCGACGATACCCTCACATTTGCTCGAGAGCTTTACCAAATTGCACCCTCGGTGCCTGTCGCTGCAGGCGGCGCGGGGCCCTCGGTATTTCCAGGAAAATATCTCATGGGGAAAGGTATCGATTTTGTGCTGAGCGGCGAAGCAGAAGTAAATCTTCTTCCTTTTATTGATGAGCTGCAAAAACGAGATCCGGATTTCAGTTCTGTACCAAATCTTTACACTTCTGACCGAAACGCCATCTATGCATCAGAAACGCGGCGGATAACCTCGAGCAGTGACCTGGATTGGGTGTTCTGCAAAGAAAGGAAGAGCCGCGGGAATATAACGATTACCTCGAGCATTACCCGTGGGTGCCCGCGAAGCTGCTCCTTCTGCTCGAATCATCTTTGCCACGGTAAGCCTTTTCGAAAAGTCGCAATTCAAAAAATTGAACGCAAGTTGAGCAGCGTGCCGCAAGGCGAGCTTGTTCACCTGAACTTCGAGGACGACAATCTGCTCGCCGATCCGGATTACGCCAAAAAAGTCCTGGCTCTCATTCGCAGTTGGAACCCCGAGGTGTCATTTAGCGCTGAGAACGGTCTAGACGCCGGTTTTTTGAATGATGATCTCCTGGATGAATTGATATCCATAGGGTTCAATAAGCTCAACCTGTCCCTCGGATCGATCGATGCAGCAATATTGCAGGACGAAAAGAGATCGAACTTCGCGGCAAGAATCGCCGCCCTTTGCCGCCAAGCATCTGAGCGGGGAATCGAAGCTGTAACTTACTTCATCTGTGGTCTTCAGGGAGACTCTCCGCAATCGGTTCGCGACAATCTCGTATATTTATCAGACTTGGAAACTACGATTGGAATCTCGATGTACTATCCTGTCCCGGGTCTTCCCGGTTTTGAGGATTTGTCGCGATTTCTCGAAATCCCCTCATCTATTTGCTGCGGCTCTTCCGCTTATCCATGGACCGGATCCCTGACAACCAGGCAATTGGTGAGTTCCTTTCGCCTGGCCCGATTCATAAATCTCACGAAAAATCCCGCGCAGGCGGAAATCCACAGAAATCTCATCACCAAGACTATTGCTGAAAAAAGGCTCCATACCTGGGAAAAGAGCGGAGCAAAACACGAACGTGGTAGAATCGCAGTCCCGGTTCCCGGTATGGATGATGAACTGGTCGAATCAGTATTGAAAAGCTGTTATTGACAACAAAGTTGGCCGTACGTAGGATACAGAAACTCGGGAGGAAGCGCATGAAGCCTGTCACAAAAGCATCAGTAGCCGTGGTCGGTTGCGGTATAGTCGGCGGAGCAACCGCTCAGCTTCTATTACAAGACAAAGAGTCACTCACCGCGAGAAGCGGTGTAGAGCTCAATCTGAAATATATAGTAGATCTTGATTTCACCAACGCCCGTTCACTCAATCTTGATGCAAGCTTGTTTACGGATAATTTGGACGCTGTGCTCGCGGACCCGGATGTATCAATTATTGTTGAGCTCATTGGCGGGA
>JABGPX010000338.1 GCA_018644745.1 Spirochaetales bacterium | reverse complement strand
GATTTGGACTCTAATCAATTTCCAGATGAAAATGCCGGAAGCTTTAACGCGGGGATGAGGGGTAAGAAGGGCTCTCCTTACGAAGGGGGACACCGGGTGCCTTTTATCATGCGGTATCCTGCCGGTGGTTACTCCGGCGGAAAAGAGATCCACGATCTGGCAAGCTATGTTGATTTCATGCCGACCCTGTTAACTATGTGCGGCATCGATACAAATCCGCCGACAGCTTTTCATGGTAAGAGCCTTGTTCCCCTTATCGAACAGGGAGATGCCGGCGAGTTTACCGAGAGAATAATTGTGAGCGATACACAGCGTATTGCGTACCCCATGAAGTGGCGCAAAAGCTCGACGATGCGGGGCAAATGGCGTCTCGTCCATGGGAAGGAGCTCTATAATATCGAGTCTGACCCAGGTCAGCGGAACGATGTGGCAGATGATTTTCCGGATCTGGTGAACGAACTGAGATCCGGCTACGACGCCTGGTGGGAACTGGTATCCGAACAGTTTGATCGGGACATTCCTATCGCTCTTGGAGGCGATGATGATACGGTCAAAATCACTACTCATGATATCAGAAATCCGTCGTGCAATTGTGCATGGAACCAGGCGCAGGTGCGATCGGGCCACGTATGTAGCGGTTATTGGGAAGTTGATGTGCGGGCGCCGGGAACCTACAGATTTGAACTGCGCCGTTGGCCGGAAGAGGCGGGTTACGCTCTTACCGCCGGCATCGACGGCGATGATATTGAATGGCGGAAAGATGCTGTTCCCGTTAGAAACACGGGGCATTATTCAGGAGGAGAAGCAATTCCAATCAAATGGGCCCAATTGAAGATTGGCGGAAAGTCCCATCAATGTGAAATAGACGAAACCAGCAGTGCCGCGGCTTTTGAGGTTAGTCTCGAGACCGGGATGGATCATCTGGAGGCGGCATTCTACGACAAAGCCGAACAAACCATCGCACCGTATTATGTATATGTGAGCAAAAAGTGACAAACAAAGATCGCATTCTTGCGGTTGTCCGCGGAAAACCTGTAGATAGGGTTCCGTTTGTCATGTATGAGGGAATACTCCCTGTTGCCGATGTCATTGAGCATCTTGGGCCGGGCACCATCGGAATAATGAAATGGAGCAATGTTCATCGTACCGAGTATCCGAATTGCCGCACCGAAATCAAAGAATACCTGTCGGATGGAAGGCGCCAACAGAAGAAAACTATTCACACCCCTGCAGGAAGCATGTTTGAGGAGCGGGCGTTCGAACCCGCGTATGGTTCGAGTTCGATTATCAAACATTTCGTCGAAGAGGAAAAAGACTATGAGGTTTTGTGGTCTTATCTGCAGGACGCGGTAATTTCACCCGACTATGAGCGGTTCCACGCCGATCAGTCAGCTCTTGGCGAGAACGGAGTGCCCCTGGTGGCGGTTGAAAGAACACCATATCAGCAGCTGTGGGTGCAATGGACCGGTCTGGACAACCTGGGATATCACTTCGCCGACTTTCCGGACAAGGTAGAACATACTGTCTCTATGCTCACCGATCGAGCTCATAGGATATTCGATATTGTAAGAGATTCGCGGTACCGTTTATCGATTTTCCGGACAATATTACCGCCCCGACCATCGGCCCGGAGCGTTTCGAAAAATACTGTGTGCCCCTCTATCGCAAATTGGCCGGCATGCTCGAGGAAAGCGGGCGTCCGGTATTTGTACATATGGATGGGGATCTCAAAGCTCTCTGGGGGAGTATTTCTACTTCGGGAGTTAGAGGATTGGATTCCTTTAGTCCCGCTCCTGATAATGACACCTCTGTTGCCGACGCTGTACGCCTTTGGCCGGAAATGCGGTTGTTTATGAACTTTCCGTCATCGATTCATTTGAAGAGCAGGGAAGAAATAATGACCACTACCAAGGAAATACTAGAAATTGCCGCAGGTACCGGAAGGCTGCAAATCCAGCTCTCAGAGAATGTGCCTTACGGTGTCTGGAGAAACAGTTTGCCGGCGATTGCCGACGCCCTCAACGACTATTATTCATAGGAAACCAATCACAGCGGCGCATTCTCATCCTGGAAAAGCGGAACGATTTTCTGGGCAAATACATCAACGAGGCCCTGATCGGTAATTTTCAGCTCCGGAATAACCGCCAGCTGTATGAAATGCAGCGGCATGAGGATATCTTTGTCGGTGCCCATTTTTGCCAGCGCCGCTTTCAAATCCGAAAGCTGTTCGACCACCTTTTCGAGGGGTTCGCTGGACATGAGTCCGGCAATCGCGAGAGGCAACGTCGCCATAATTTCGCCGTTCACCACGACCACAATACCGCCATTCATTTCCTGTATGAGTTTAGCCGCCTGGAGCATATCCTCGTCATTCATGCCCAAACAGCAAAGATTGTGAGCATCATGGCCGATACTGGTCGCGACGGCACCCCGCTTTATGCCAAAACCGGTGGCGAATGCTCGTGCGACGCTCTCACCCTTATGGCGATCGAAGACTATTACTTTTGCCAGATCCTGTTTTGGATCGGCGATCGCGTATCCGTTTTCTTCAACCACAGCCATCAAGCGGTTATCTGTATATAACTCGCCGTCCCGCATTCCGATGACTTTCATCTTTGAGGACTCGGCTTCTATTTTGAACGATTCCTGCGTAAGTTCGGGAAGCTTCACCAGCCCAACCCGGCTCGGCAGATCTGAATGCGCGCCTTTTACCGGCATAGCCATAATCCGGTTTTCCGCCACAACTTTTGAGTCTTTTATTACTATTGTTGGATTAAAACTGACAAGATCATCGAGTACAAGCATATCGGCTTTGTAACCGGGAGCAATCGCTCCCATACTCCGCAGGTTATAATGCCTCGCAGTGTTGATGGTTGCCATACGCACCGCGCTTATCGGATCAAGGCCGGATGCTACTGCTTTTGACACGAGATGGTTGATATGACCTTGCTCAATGATGTCCACCGGTTCTCTATCATCGGTGCAAAATGAAAAAAACATCTGATTGCCTGCAGTAACAGCTCCGATTAGAGCGCCGAGGTTTTTCGCAGCGGTTCCTTCCCGGATTAGCACCTGCATTCCTCGGGATACCTTTTCCAATGCTTCTTCGGCGGTGGTGCATTCATGGTCAGATCGAATAAATGCGCTAATATAAGCGTTGAGTTCTTTTCCTCGCATTCCGGGCGCATGGCCGTCAATTTTTCTGTACTCGTGCCTTAGTATTTCGATTTTTGTAATGAGTTCGTTATTGGTGTTCAACACACCGGGGTAATTCATCACCTCGCCGAGGGCAATAATTCTTTTCGGATACTTTGCTACGAAACTTACCATGTCTTCCGGACCAAGCCGGGCGCCGGCGGTTTCTAAATCTGTTGCCGGAACCGCTGAAGGCAGAGCGATATATACATTCAAGGGAATGCCGTCAGTCGATTCGATAAGATATTCTAGACCGTCGGTGCCAAGCACATTTGTAATTTCATGGGGGTCCGCTATTACGGTTGTAGTGCCTCTCGGCAAGACTGCCCGGGCGAATTCCCGCGGCGACAGCATGGAGCTTTCTATGTGAAGATGTGCATCGATAAAACCGGGCACAACATATGCACCTTTTACATCGATAATTTCTTTGCCTTCTGTGTAATTACCGATACCGGCAATCCGCTTTTGGTACAATGCTATGTTCGCTTCTTCGATCGCCGCGGTGAAGATGTTTACAATTCTCGCATTCTTGATAAGTACATCTGCAGGTTCATTTCCGAGTGCTACCGGAACGATATCTCGAATTTTCATCAGCTTCTCCTGATAGGCATCTCTATTTACTGCTGCTTCGAGCTGCAGCACATACGAAAAACCCCGATTTTATAAGGATAACCATTCTGTTGGCAGAACAAAATGTGGGTTTTTCGATGTGCTCTGATACTAATCCTCATAGTCGAGAATATTTCGATTAAGAAAATCGCCATATTCTGACAGTTTCTGCAAGATGGAAAGACTGCCGGCGGGAACCTCGGTGTCGCGCTTCATCTGCGCAATTTTTGATGTAAAGTCTCGTATATTGAGCGCACCTTCAATCGGCGGGAAGAGTATTCGGCTTGCGCAAAAGCTCTTCCACTTGGAGAGATAATCCCCATCCACGTAGTGAGGATAGTTCCGTCCTATAAAACGCCAGAGCAGCTTCTTCGCGCGTTCATCCTCAAACGCATAAGAAGCATTCACCAGATGCTCCGGTGCAGTTTCCCGCACAGTTTGGAACAGCTCAATATCTTTGTCGCCAAAAAATCCGCCAGAGTAGATTTGGAGGTCCGCATCCTCCGAGTCCTGCGGTTTCTGTGTATCGTACACTTTTGTAATTTTCTGAGTAAGCATGGGTTCTTCCATCAGCCTGCGATAGTTCTCATCACATTTTTTTTGGTCTATCCCCAATCGCTCGGCGGTTTGCGCGTCCATGGCCGAG
>JABGPX010000266.1 GCA_018644745.1 Spirochaetales bacterium | reverse complement strand
AATTTGAGCCTGACGCCGAAATCGGGCAAATTGGCCATTTGTGGATGGGCACTAAATAAAGACCTACGGGAGACCGGTATCAACAGGGCACATTTACCGAGTTCAAAGGGAGATCATGATACGGATTCTAACAGTTGATGACGACCCCTCCATTCTCAAGGCTCTCAAGCTGGGGCTTGGCTCTAAAGATATGGAGGTTGACGTGGCTGAAAATGGCGCCGGCGCCATAACGCTCGGTGCCCTGAAACAATATGATGTTTTAATCGCTGACCTGTGCCTTCCGGATATGAACGGGCTGGAGTTGATAGAACAAGTGAAGCGCCGTTCCCCTGAAATCGTCTCCATCGTCATCACGGGAAATCCCGTGGATGAGGGGTTGAGGAGGGCTATCGGCCATCAAGCGGATGGGTACCTGGAAAAACCCCTTGATATGAAACAGGTAAAAGGGGCCATCGGGCGTGGGCTCAAGGATCGATAGGAAAGGGAAATAGGAACTGAAAAAGGCAAGGCCGACCGTTATGTGGATCTCAGCTCCGGCGGTTCTCTCTGCCGGTGACGGTGAAAATGACGAAATTACGGTGATCACGACGCTGGAAGGTGGTATTACGCCGGGTGGTTAATCTTTTTTGTGATGTTCCTGTGATAGCGCAATAGGGCCAAGATTTAGCTGAAAAGATCAGCAAGATAGAGCAGGAGCTCATAAACGAGGGGTTGCCTGCCAATGAGAGGGAGTAATGCCAACCACGACAGGAATGAAGGGGGGCGGTTACTATGATGCCCATTCGAAAGAGCAGCGGGCTGCAATGGCGCCCTTCCTCCCCTGGCTGGAGGAAGCCGTTTCACACTTACCCTTATCATCTGACCGTCAAACGGCCTTGGGGCTCCTGGATATCGGATCTTCTGAAGGCGGGAATGCTATCTACGCAATGAATCGGCTGATCAATAGACTGCGTTCGGTGTCTGACCTGCCGATCCGGGTATTTTTTTCCGATCTTCCCACCAACGATTTCAATCATCTTTTTGCCAATCTATTCCCCGGAGGGAGTGCAGCTCTTCCGGGTGCCGGCATCTTTCCATGCGCAATTGGTGGAACGGCATTCGGCCGCCTTGTTCCTTACCGAAGCCTTCATATTGCCACAACCTTTAACACAATCGGATTTTTGGAGGAAAAACCAATTGCCGGACTGCCGCATTACATACTGCCGATGGGACCCGGACCACTGGCCCCACGTGAAGGCGTTTCCGTCACTGAGAAGGAACGCGCGCCTTTCCGCTTTCAGGCGGAAAATGACCTTCGCCGCTTCTATACAGCGCGCGCCGAGGAGCTTGTCAGTGGCGGAAAGCTCCTTGTTCAGGTATTTGGCAGGGATGAGCGTTTTTCGACCAGTTACGGCATATACGATGTGCTGAGCGATGCAATTCTCGATTCCATGGAGGAAGGAATACTTCCACGCGGGTTTTATGAAGAACTCACTTATCCGATCTATTTCCGAAGCCTAGACGAGTTGGTGGCGCCGATCGAAACGGACGCACAACTGGCCGGGGCATTTCGTGTTGAGAAAGCCGGGAGCCGCGAAGTGCCTGTCCCATTTAACATCACGTTGGCGGAAACCGGCGATGACGCGTCGTGGGCCCGTAGCTACACCGGATTTCTACGTGCGTTTACGGAAGCGATCCTCGTTTCAGCATTGCCGGATGGCCTTCATAAGTCCCATATCCCGGCCAGGATCTATGAGCGGGTGGAGCAACGGCTCGCTGCCGATCCTGCTCGTTATGAATTTCATTATATATCCGTCGCGGCGTTGCTCTCTCGCGTTTAGGGGGAGTGCATGGCTGATTCAGCAACTGATGTTTGCAAGATAGATGGAGGTCCCCCAATGACTCAGACGATGAAAACCATGAGAAATTTACCTTTTATTTTTGTCCTGTTTGTTGTTGGTGTCCTGCTTTCCTGTCAGCAGGAGACCTCCGCTCCGCCTGTGAACCTCGGCGAATGTCAGTGGACGCTGCTGGACGAACCCGATCCGGCAGTCGGCGTACGCGCCCCGGTACAATTCGACACCCATGCGGCCTACGCGTTTTATCTCTTTATGTTGTCTCAATCCGACGGACGAACCGCCTTGAAGCTGGAGGGCGACTTTCCGTTTGCCGCATATTTCGGTTTTACGATCTATGACGGATCGACCGGTGTGCTGGAGACCGCACTTGTGGACCATGAGATTGTACCGGAGGAGGGTTCCCAAAATCCGTTCCTGCCGGGTGTGGAGGTAAATACCCCGAAACGGTCGTACACCGTCGTCGTACGTCCCCATGGGGCCGACCCGGCCGACCACCCCGAGTTTGTCAACCAGTTGGAGATGCCCGAACCGACAGGCAGCCAACTGAGGCGGCGCGCCCTGGATCTGTGGCTGCGGACCTATGGCCCCAATGAAGGAAAGGACAGG
Source organism: Spirochaetales bacterium (assembly GCA_018644745.1). The sequence continues at coordinate 2,008 of JABGPX010000266.1, read as the reverse complement.
CTGGGCGGCGTTCCGCTACCGAAGATCACGGCTTTCAATTGGGATACGTTAGACCCCGCCATGTGTCCACAAACAAGGGTTGAACCGCCGGAATATACACATAACGATGGCCCGGGCCCGCGGCCGGATACTGATACCGGAAGAATCTATTTCACCCGGCCGCCCGCTTACAACACGCCCTTCACCGATGGTTCCGGTCCGCTTAACCCACTGACGGACTGCACGGGATATCTGGCGGGCTGGCTTGGCAAGGGAAGCGCGTGGCTGGGACACACCGCTGTGGTTCACATCCATAAAGTTCCGGAGTTCTGGGACAACAGCGTCGTAACCCCGGATTCCCAAATCACTTTTGAAACGACCCCTGTGAGGTATATCTCCCTCGGATCATACGGCGCGCCCCGCAATCCGTTTCAAAATCTCGCGGCCTACGAGACAAATAATCTCTCTGACGGCGGTGCGGCTTTTTATGTGGTGCCCAGGGATCTGCCCGAACCGCTCGGGCGCCTGATTCGATATATGGCGGAAGTCCGGGGCTACAACGTTTTACCCATGGCCGGCCGGCTCAGATTCGTCCCGCCATTTCTCGTTTACAGGAACAAAGTGGTCGAGCAGGGCTTCGAGGGCAATATTCGCAACGTGGGGTGCAATGCAACACCACCATGGGTCGATACGCCCACCACCAACCCCGATGGTTCTCTTTCAGACTTTGTTTCGAACTCCGACAACATGGGGCCCTACTGGGTTGAAGGCAAGGAATGCACGACCCGTGAACTCCTGGAGGCCGAACCGGGTTCTCTCTGCGCACCGGCAGGCGGCACGGGACCGGAGCCGGGCTTTCCCGCGATTCCCATCCCGATGCAGCCCGATGCAGTGCCCGTGCCCGAATTCATCGGTGGGCCCGCCAACCCCAAAGTCATTTCCGCCCAGCCCATCCCGGAACATCCGTTCATGGCGCCCAATGGGGCCAGCAACATCCATATGGACGCATACATGAGCGACACGTATCGGACTTCAGGGCCACTTGGCCAGTCGCCCACCGTGAAATCGAGCTTCCTCACCGGCGAGTGCGGCACCACCACCTTTGACGGCATGGGCAGGATCATCAGCGTGTGCCTGGGCCCGTTTACCACCCGGCTCTATCTCATCGACCCGGAATCGCTTGATACACTTGCCACCATGAAGCTCCCGGCACGACCTGTCTTTCTCAGTAACGGTTTCGGGGCCGGCGGCTATTTTTTCCTCGACGAACAGGAGAGGGCTGTGATCCCCACGGCAACTCGCGAGATCTGGGTTGTTGAGGTCGACGACAGTGGTTTCCGCCCGGTGTTCAGAAAAGTCGCGTCCCATGATCTCACCGGGACAGTGCCGGAGGATCAGTCGATTGTGTCGGTGTTGCCCGACGCCCAGGGCCTTCTCTGGTTTGTGACCTCCGGAGGGATCGTCGGCACGCTCGCCCCCGGTTCCGGCAGTGTGCGGGCCACTACATTGCCCGGAAACCCGCCCGAAACCATCTCCAAATCCTTCGCAGTGGACCCCGACCCCGGAAGAGGTGGTGTCTTCATCGTCTCGGACTATGCCTTGTACCGGTTCGATGCCCAGGCGGACGGTGCGCCCCGTATGACGTGGCGCGAAACATATGACAGGGGTTCCCGGAAGAAGCCGGGGCAAATTCAACAGGGCTCCGGAACCACACCAACGCTCATGGGCACAGAGTTCGTGGCCATCACGGACAATGCGGATCCCCTGATGCATGTACTCATCTTTCGTCGCGACCTGCAAGTGAGTGGATCGCGCCTGATCTGCGCCACGGAGGTCTTTCAGCCGGGCCTGAGCGCCACCGAGAACTCCCTAATCGCCACCGGTAATTCAATTATCGTCGAAAACAATTATGGCTATGAGAACTTTCCATCCACCATGTTCGGCCGCACGACAGAGCCCGGCATTACCCGTATCGACCTGGATTCGGATCAAAATAGTTGTCACACCGTGTGGACAAACAACGAGTCCG
>JABGPX010000797.1 GCA_018644745.1 Spirochaetales bacterium | reverse complement strand
CATCTCTGAAACAGCCTCACGGGTAAGCAGGTAGTCTTCGTTTATACCCGCGAGGCCCGGATTGGGCGTTCCCGGGTGATCGAGCGCAACGACATCATATTCCGATCCTGCTCGATGAATTAGCGAACGGATTGGTCCGGTGAAAACATGTATATCGCCGCCGTAATGATCGGCGATCTCGTCCGCTCTCGCGGAGATGCCGTCAAAAATGTGTATCATCTTCGCGCCGGAAGCAATTGCCGCGGGAATCGCCGCGCCGCCGTTTTCGAGAACGACAAGCACCTGTTCAGGATCCGGACTCATGATATAGGGAAGCCACCCGGTACTGGCCCGGGAAAAAGCGAAATTATCTGCCAGCGATTCGTGAAACAGATGAACCGAAGAGCCGTTGTCAATGAACAGGGCCGTCTGCATAGCAGTCTCGCCGCGAAATCCCAGGCTCAAACCCGGTGCGGTGTGGAGCCCTCCGCCGGTTAGCACGTCGAGGGTTCCCCGGAAACGTTCTACCGTGCGTACGAGGACCGCTTCCGGGTACTGAAGATATTTCGGCAGTTCCTTGTACGATGACGGACGGGGCGAGGTGAGACCGGGTGTGAAGAATGCGCCCGCGCAGCCGAGAATAAGGACCGCGGACCCGATACGGTGCCGCCTGTTGCCTTGGAAGAGGGTCGGAACCGCCGGCACCGCGGCGGCGAGCGCGACAGCTCCGCCGAATCCTAATGCTGGAAGGGCCAATGCCGGCAGCACCGCCCCTGCGGCGCTGCCGGTCATTGAAGCGGCGTATATCAGCCCGGCTTTCTCTGGTCTTGCGGCAAATGCCCTCGTAGTAACGATTCCCGCAAAAAAAAAGGGAATCGAGAGCAGCATGAACAGGCAAACCAGGTAGAAAAACTGAATTCTCAGAAAGGGCAGCTGAATCGAGTCGAACGGCAGAAGGTTGACCAATGTCCAGGAAACGATAACTCCGCATCCGGTCAGGAGACAGAACAACGGCGAGGTTTCCTTTCCCCGGGGATAGAGATTGGACACCTGAAAGTGCACTGCCATCGCCCCGGCACTGTAACCGAACAGGGCGGTGCTGATAACCAGAAATGACAGGTGGCTCCATTGGGTAAGGGCGAAGGATCGGCTCAGCAGCACTTCGAAGAAGAGTGTAGAAAAAGAAGCCGCGAAAACCATCATTTGAGGGCTTTCCCCGTCATGGGAACGAAAATAACCCCTGTTACATATTCGATTGAGAAATCACTCCCGTCCTTTATCACCATGACCAGGTCCTGGAATCCAAAAGGATCACCCAAAGGCAGGATGAGCCGGCCCCCGTCCGTTAGCTGGTCGAGAAGTGCGCGGGGGATATGATCAACCGCCGCGGTTATCATGATCGAATCGAAAGGGGCAAATTGCTCCCAGCCGTAGTACCCGTCGGCATGCAGCGTGGTAACGTTGGCGAGTCCGATTTCTTTGAGCACCTCGGCGGACCGTTTATAGAGAATCTCACGGATTTCTATGGTAAACACTAACTCGGCGAGAAGGGACAGTACCGCCGCCTGGTATCCGGAACCGGTGCCTATTTCCAATACCCGGTGGTTTGGATCAAGAGCGAGACTTTCGGTCATAAGAGCTACGATGTACGGCTGGGAGATGGTCTGTCCCTCGCCGATAGGAACTGGATGATCTTCGTAGGCGCGTCTCTGCATGTCTTCAGGCATGAAAAGGTGCCTTGGAACCCGTCTCATAGCCTCAAGCACCCTTGGATCGTCTATGCCGCGGGTTCGAATCTGGGTTTCCACCATAGCCGATCTGGCTTCCGTGAGCTCTCTGTCTTCCTCGAATTCGATAGCCCCTGCGGCAGAACCGTCAAGTTGCTCAGGCGAATCGACCGCAGTCTCGCCGCGGCCCCGGCAAAAAGAACCGGTAACAACAACGACACAGAGGAGCATTATTATTTGCGGCTTTTTCATGTCCAACTATAAGTATAGTATAAAACCGGCTGGTTTATTGGGAAAGATATTCGTGGATCTAAACCGCCCCGACGCTTCCGCAGACAGCTTTCGGTGGCAGGCATCGATAAATCCAAAGTACGAAAAGCTTTGAAAGGGCACTTCCGGCGGCATGAGGTAAAAACTCCAAGGTTCGGGTCATTACCTAAAACTCAGTTCCCCTCTACCGGAAATCCGGCGTTTCTCCACTCGACCACGCCGTCATCCGCTCTTGTAGCTTTGAAGCCCTTATCGAGAAGAAACTGGACAGCTTTGTCCGCCAGAATGCAGAACCTGCCGCGGCAATACGCCACAATTTCTTTGTCTTTTGGCAGTTCCTCTACCCGGAGTTCCAGCTCATCGAGAGGAACCGATATAGCACCCGGCAGATGGGCCTGACGGTACTCCTCTTCGGGGCGCACATCAAGAATAATAACATCGTCTTCACTGACAAGCTTTTGAAGCTCGTTCATGTCTACAGGATTTGCCCTTGAAGGGGCAGTGCTGATTTCATCTAACGCCGCCTTAATTTCAAAGAGCTGTTGAAATCCGAACTCTTTGAACGCGGTAAAAAAATTACATGTCTGCTTATCCGGCAGCGAGTAAATGGTATATTTGCCGTCTCGTCTAACCTTTACAAGATTGACCGATTTTAGTACCTGAAGGTGTCTCGAAAGATTGGCCACAGCTAGATCCGCATGGCGGGAGAGAGACTCAACGGTATGTTCTCCCTGGCAGAGAATGTTGAGAATTACCAGCCGCGGTGGAGAGGACAGCGCCTTTCCAATTCTCGAGAACTGCTCATATACAAAATCTTTAAACTCACCATCTGGTGATTGCGGCCAAATTGACATCCACAAAACTCCCAAAAAAAGAAAACCGGGCTTTTATTGCCGCGGTCACCGAGATTCTATCACAATTTATTTCCATGGTCCCAAAATCTAACCTACTTTAAATCAATCAAACAACCAATTGAATGTTTAAACGTTATATTATCATACATCGTCATTTTTTCAAGAGAATTTCGGGAAAGAAGCGCTTTTTTTTGATACAGTATCCCAATCAGATTAGAAGTGGAGCGCAGCATATGGATCCAATAATAAGAAAATACTCTGAGAAGAAAGATAAGAAGGCGGCACGGCGGATATGGACCGAGTGCGGGTGGCTCTCTGACGACAAAAAGGAGAAAGAAGCGTTTGATCTCTTTATCAGTTCAAGCCCGGCAACAGTTTTTGAGCATGCTGGGGCGGCTGAATGTCTCGTTCTCAGTACACCCGCAAGATTGCGGTACTTGGAGAAGGATCTTTCCTATTCCGCGATAACCGGCGTTACCACCAGCCGAATAGCCCGAAATCTCGGTGCGGCGAGTCTCACCCTGGCTCAAGCTCTGCGCCAGGACGTTGAAGCAGGCGCCGTTGTCTCAGGACTCGGTATTTTCGAACAAGGTTTCTATAACCGACTTGGTTATGGTTCGGGCAACTACGAGCATTGGCTCGGTTTTGACCCGGCCTGGCTGGTCGCGCTGCCTAAGCCGGAGGTTCCTTCCCGTTTTGATGTCAGCAACTGGAAAGCCATTCATCAGGCTCGTCTCAATAGGCGCAAATCTCACGGCGCGGTAGATCTTCTGCCTCCCGAGGTATCGAGGACTGATATGATGTGGCTGAAGAACAGCTTTGCTCTCGGTTATAAGAAAGGAGGTCGCATAACTCATTGTGTGGTAATGCATGCAAGTGAACTTGAAAGCGGACCGTACAGCGTAAGCTGGATGAGCTATCAAAATTTGCGCCAGTTCCGGGAACTCCTGGCGGTAATCCGCAGCCTTGGCGACCAGGTAAGGCAGATCAGGATGAGGGAGCCGCAGGAAATCCAGATGCAGGATTTTATTCGAAAACCATTTCAGCTTCAGAGCATCACAAAGAGCGGTAAGTATGAAGCTGGATCAAAAGCTTTCTCGTACTGGCAGATGAGGATTCTCCAGCTCAAGCCCTGCATCGCCGCTATCAAATGTCGCGATGATCTGCAGTTTAATCTGACTATTGAGGATCCGATTGGGCAGTTCCTGCCGAAAGGTACCGGCTGGAAGGGTTGTCAAGGCGAATATACTGTAACTTTCGGCTCGAAATCTTCTATTAAAAAAGGATTCACCGCCGGCCTGGATACTCTTACAGCTACGATCGGTGATTTTACCCGATACTGGCTGGGAGTATTGTCGGCGGAAGCTTTGAATATTTCCGGTAAGTTTGATGGGCCCGATGATCTCCTAAAGACTCTTGATCGAATCAATCCGGCCCCGACCCCTGCTCCGGAATGGGACTATTAAAAATGAAGATGAGAGCACTATTGCTTTGCTTTTTTATCGCGGCTTCGGTATGTGGTAATGGCGCAGATATCCGGATAGAAGGTAAATCGATCCTAGCGGATAACGATGGCGAGGAAATCTTTATCGGGTTATTGGCGGAATATGACGATCCGTTTTTCG
>JABGPX010000318.1 GCA_018644745.1 Spirochaetales bacterium | reverse complement strand
GGCCTTCGGCATAGCGATATAATCTTTAATAAGTCCTTCGATAGGCGGCCAAAGCTTGTGGACGATTCCGAGTATCGTATAACATTCATTGAGATTGCTGCAGAGGATTCTCACGCCAAGAAGGTCATATATTTCATTCAGATCTTTGTTTCGGATCTTCATCTTTCGGTAAATAGAGTAGAAATGCTTGGCCCGGGCGCTTACCTGGATATCCGTGTCTTCTTTTCGAGCTTCGCTGAGAATTGCACGTTCCACTTTTTTTAAATATGTGCGGCGCTCGGTCTTATTTTCTGCTAGGTAGTCTTTAATTTCGTAATAGATATCGCTATTGAGGTGTTTTAATGAAAGGTCTTCGAGCTCGGCCTTCAGCCAGAAAATACCCAGCCGATCCGCGAGGGGAGCATATATATCGAGGCATTCCTCGGCGGTTTCTTTTCTCTTCTCAGCCGGCTGATGCTCAAGGGTGCTCATATTGTGAAGCTTGTCGGCAAGTTTTATCAGGATAACCCGGATATCTTTGGTCATTGCCAGAAGCATTTTTCTCATTGTCTCAGATTTCTGGACAGACCGGGATTTTGCCTGGAGTATGCTGATCTTTGTAACTCCATTTACTAATGTCTCTACCTGTTTTCCATACTCCCGCCTGATTGTTTCCGGATCGGCGCTTGTATCTTCGAGAATATCGTGAAGAAGAGCCGCGATAACGGTTTGACTATCAAGCTCCATGTCAACAAGTATTTCCGCCACTTTCAGGGGATGGATTATATACGGCTCTCCGCTTGCACGTTGTTGTTCCTGATGCAGTTCCGCGGACCAAAGTGCCGCCTTTATTATTTTCTCTTTTTCGCTTGAGGAATAGCGAATAAGGCGTTTCTCAAATTGTTTTATCAGGTTTTCCATATTTTCAAATACTTTAAGGGCACCTCTTTTTACTGCCACTTTGACCTGCAGCACATACGAAAAACCCCGATTTTATAAGGAAAACCATTCTGTTTGCAAAACAAAATGTGGGTTTTTCGATGTGCCCTAAAGCCGTTTGTCCCGAATCAGCTTCCTTCAGATAAAAGATTTCCTTGTATTACCCGGCTGCGTCCGGTTATGTCTTTATACTTCATAATATTACAAAATCCGTTTTGCACCAACAGTTTTTCGAGTTCCTCCATCTGGGACGGATCAGCCTCAAGGAGAACATAACCGCTCTTGGAAAGGCGCAAACCGCATTGTGGGATCAGTTTTCTGTAAGGATCAAGTCCGTCGAGACCGCCGTCCAGCGCCAGAAGGGGCTCCGGCCAATTTGTGTTGATCTTTTCCTGTATATCCATTGAAGTAAGATAAGGCGGGTTGCCGCAGATTATATCGAATGTTTCATGGATTGAGCCAAGTAGATCACTTTCGGAGTTCGCTATCACCTTGTTGAGAATACTCTGACTGTTTCTGCAGAAGAGCGCCAGAGCCTCTTTGCTTATATCAGACGCACTCACGACTAGGTTCGGCAATTCGTGTTGAATCGAAATTGCTATGCAGCCTGATCCGGTGCAGCAATCGTGAATTCTTTTCAATTGCGATTGAGATTTACAGAGGTCAATAACCGCGTTTACCAGCACTTCCGTATCCGGCCGCGGGACAAGGGCTCTGTGGTCAATAGTGAAGTCGAGGCCGTAAAACTCCTTTGTACCAATTATATATGCAACAGGCTCACCGGCCCGTCTCGATTCGATGCGAGCAGAGTATTTACCACATGCGCCATTTTGAAGGATATCCGGGTAAGAGGAGAGCAGCTTTTCTTTGGTGTACCCCACCGTATGGCAAAGTAGGAGGATCGCGTCGAGAAAAGGTGTAGTTGAGCAGCCGGTGAGTTTGCCGGCGCCGTCTGATAACGCCTGCCGGATGGTCATTATTCCACGCTGCTGAGCTGGGCCTCGGTGGCGCTCATTTTCAAACCATCTATGAGCTCGTTGAGTTCGCCCTGCATCACTGATTCCAGTTTATATAACGACAGGTTGATTCGATGGTCGGTTATCCTGTTCTGCGGAAAATTATAGGTTCGAATTCGCTGAGAACGGTCGCCTGTACCGATCTGGCTCTTTCGTGTCTTATCACGTTCTAGGCGGCGTTTTGTTTCCTCAGCTTCGTAGAGTCGGGCGCGAAGTACTCTGAGAGCTTTTGCCTTATTTTTATGCTGAGACTTTTCATCCTGACAGATTACAACAAGCCCCGTCGGTATATAGGTAATTCGTACTGCCGAATCGGTGGTATTCACGCTCTGGCCTCCGGGTCCCGAGGACCGGTAGACGTCAATTCGAAGATCTTCCGGGCTGATTTGGAGATCCGTCTCCTCTGCTTCCGGAAGGACCGCTACCGTAACCGCTGAGGTGTGGATTCTTCCGCCCGATTCGGTTTCCGGCACCCGCTGAACACGGTGGGTACCGCTCTCGTATCGAAGGTTTTCGAAAACGTTTTTTCCGGCAACGGAAAATGAAATTTCTTTAAAACCGCCGATGTCGTTTTCGTTAGCTGACATGATTTCAATTTTCCAGTTAAGAACCTCAGAGTAACGCGAATACATCCTGTACAAATCCGCGGCGAAAAGAGCGGCTTCGTCTCCGCCGGTCCCCGCGCGAATCTCCATAATGATATTTTTCGTATCAAGAGGATCCTTTGGAACGAGAAGCAGTTTTAATTTGGCTTCCGATTTCTCGACTTGATCTTTCAGACCGGCAAACTCCTCTTTTGCCATATCAAGCATCTCCTCGTCGCTCTCCTGCTGAATGAGAGCCTCTGCTTCAGCAGTCTCCACGAGAAGCTTGCTGTACCGATTGTACTCAATCAGCACATCCTGTAATGCCGAATGCTCCTGGAGCAGCTGCTTGTACTTCTCTCTGTCGGCTATCACCGCTGGGTTGCCGATGAGTTCCTCGAGTTCGATATTCCTCTGTGACATAGTTTCTAATTTGTCTAGCATTTCATACCTCAGTATGGCCGGTTATTATGTACCTTACCTTTTTCTGGATGGTTTGATGAACCCGAAAAGGCTTCCGCATACGCCGCCTGCGATGTGAGCGAACTGTGCGATCTGATCACCCGAATCGAAAGCTGCCAGTATTTCTTTCACGAGGTAAAGTGCAACAACGAGAATAAAGGTAAGTGGAATCTCGCCGTTCCTTATATTTGTAAACGATACCAGAAGGATCATCATAAAGACTACTCCGCTTGCGCCGAGTAACGCGTTTTCCGAGAAAAATCCGTTTAGGAGCCCCGTGACGAGAGCGGTAACGAGCATCATGAGTAATACCGCAATTGAGCTGTATTTTTCTTCTAAAATAGGTCCCAGAAGCAGGATAAACGCGAAGTTACCAAGCAGATGAGCCCAATCGGCATGTCCGGCTATGTGAGTAAAAAGCCGAAGCCAGTCGGAAATACTGTTAAAGCTGAATTGGGATCTGGAGGGCATGGTAAAAAGTGAAGGTATAATGTCGGCGTTGAGTAATTGATCAGCCGCGAGGATAAGAGTGGATAATAATGCAAAGGTGAGAGTAACCGGTGCGTTATAGCGTATTTTCATCGAAATTAGCTCCTCTAAGGGTTAGGCGAATCGGACAATGATCAGAGCCCAGGACATCTTTTAGTATCTTGGAAGAAATTATACTGTCCTGAAAATATTCCGGAACACAATGATAATCGAGACGCCATCCAATATTCTTCTCTCTGGCCTGCATCCTGTACGACCACCACGTATAATTGTTCGGCTCCTTGTTGAAAATGCGAAAAGTGTCTACAAATCCGTTGTTTATGAACATATCCATCCATGCACGTTCTTCCGGAAGGTAACCCGGAGTTTGCTCGTTAGCCTTTGGTCTTGCAAGATCGATCGGTTTGTGCGCGATGTTGAAATCTCCGCATAGTACAAAATTCCGGCGCTTCGCCGCAAGGTCTTTGCAGAAACCAAACATAGCCTCACAGTAGTCCAGCTTATATGAGAGCCGGGCTCCGCCATACTGGCTGTTGGGGAAATAGGCGCTTATTAAACTGAAATCATCAAAATCCAGCATGAGCGTTCTGCCCTCGCTGTCGAATTCCGGATATCCAAGAGGCGATACTTGAAGAGGCGTTTCTTTTGAATATATTGAAACACCGCTGTATCCTTTCTTCTCCGCACTCATGAAAAAGGGTGCGTAGCCTTCTATATCCATCAATTGTTCATCGAGCTGACCAGGTTCGGCCTTTGTTTCCTGAAGGCAGAGGAAATCGGGAGATTCAGATGTTAGCCATTCTATCAGCCCCTTTTTCTGAGCCGCCCTAATACCGTTTACATTCCAGGATATAATGCTGCGATTATTTGTCATGAGCGTAAGGTACTATGGACTTTTTGTTTATTCAAATCTCGGCTTCCAGGCGCTCGGATTCGAGGGAATCCCATTTACCGGCTGTCCGCTCCTGTTCTTCTTCATTTGCATCAAGTTT
>JABGPX010000850.1 GCA_018644745.1 Spirochaetales bacterium | reverse complement strand
ATTGGCCGGTATTCATGCAAATAATATTCCCCTTGTTGCCGTAAGAGCACATGACTGCATCACTTTACTTCTTGGTTCAAAGGAAAAATACCGGCAGTTCTTTGATGAAAATCCCGGCACATACTGGTATTCTCCGGGCTGGATCGAAACAGGCTGGCAGCCCGGCGAAGCAAGATATAAACATCAGCTAGCCGAATATGCGGTAAAATATGGTGAAGATAATGCAAAATATCTCATGGAAATGGAAAGTGGTTGGTTCACGAAGTATTCGAACGCCGCATACGTAGACCTCGGATTCGGTGACAATAGGGAATTTAAAGAGTTTACTCGGGAATGTGCTCGATACCTCGAATGGGATTATAAGGAGCTCCGTGGCGACCCTTCGCTTTTGATCGATTGGCTTGAGGGGAATTGGGACCAGGAAAGATATCTTGTCGTCAATCCGAAAGAAATAATCAAACCATCAGATGATCTGAGTATCTTGAAATCCATTATTCCCAATCAATAATAGTTTTTCTTCACGTGCTAAACCTCCGCCAAAAGTTGTTCGATAATAGAATAATGGAGCGAACCGCCGTGAAGAATAGAGAAATACTCAAGGAAAACAACTGGTACAGCGCGTATCATTTTCCTACCAATCGAATGCTGAATGTTAAATTTATAGGAACCGCGATCGCAGGTATCCAATTCGAGGACCGGGAGAAACGGGTGTACTCTAATCGTGAATTCTACTTCTGGAAGGCAACCGAATAACCCTTGAGTTCCACGCCATTTTTCCTACTCTATGAATCTATTCCCCTTCCGCAGTAACCGGAAACCATCTCAGCAGTTCACGGGCTACCAGCTCATGCCCGAGTCTATTGGGATGATTCCTCCAGGACAGCAGATCTGAAAGATCTCGATATCGGCTATATTCCGCAAATGCGGCAAGGCTATCCGCCAATCCGACTGCATACTCCGAAGCAAGCTCCCTAATTTGAGCGGCGTGGTTAGCAAGCAAGGGCTGGTCTTCATCGGGATATCTTGGTGCCTGAGTCTGATCAGCGGTTGGAGTGAGCAGAATGACCCGAGAATCCGCGGCAATGGCCGCTTCTATCATCGACTTCCATGATTTCTTCGCAAGCTCAAGCCCAAGGCCTCGATCGTTCAGTCCGTAATCAATTGTGATTACATCCGGCCGATGAATCATGACATCACGTTGAAACCGTTCCGCTCCGGACTCAGAGCCTTCGCCGCCGATGGCGGTAACAATTGTGTTTATTACCGCGAAGGGATATCGGTGTTTGAGCCCGGTAAAGAGCAGCTGGGGATAGGCATTCATTGAATCTACCATCGGCGTAGCAAAGTAACCCGCCGGTACGCTGTGGCCGTGGCAGACAATATTGATAGTTCGATTCTCCGGCCAATGTTGTTTCATAACGTCGACTAAATCAGCGAGATATCGTGTAGTTTCCGGGATGCTCATCGTTTTTTTCTCCATTATTCGTGCCATTTTTCACCTGACGGGCTTTTTTTGAGTATGTTCTAGATCAACATAAATTTGAGTATAGATGGAGTAGAATCATGAAGTACAGACGATTAGGAGAATCCGGGCTCAAAGTCAGCCAGGTCTCACTCGGAGGCTGGACGACCTTCGGCGACAGCATACAGGATCAGGACCTTACGAAAAATATCATAAAAAAAGCATACGAGTTGGGCATCAATTTTTTTGACATTGCAGACATATACGCGCGGGGTAAGAGCGAGGAGATGATGGGCAAAGTCCTCGGTGATTTCTCCCGCCACACCCTGGTAATATCAAGTAAGGTCTTCTTTCAGATGAGCGACGATGTTAATGACCGGGGTCTATCACGGAAACATATTATCGAGTCGATCGAAAAATCCCTTAAGAGAATCGGCACCGATTATCTTGATATCTATTACTGCCATCGTTACGATCCTGAAACCCCGACGGAAGAAGTGGTTCGGGCCATGGACGATCTGATTCATCAAGGTAAAATTCTCTATTGGGGTACAAGCGAGTGGACGGGCGCACAGATTTCTACGGCCGCCGGGATCGCCAGGTCAGGGAATCTATACGCTCCTAGGGTAGAACAGCCCGGTTACAGCATGCTCCGACGGCGGAAAATGGAAACAGATGTAATTCCAGCGGTAAGAGAACACGGAATCGGACTCACTACGTTCAGCCCTCTCGGCAACGGCGTACTCACGGGAAAATATGACGACGGTGTGCCTGAAGACAGCAGGGCGAACCGAGACAAAAACCTGAAGAATAAGCTCGAAGGCGGGTTGGCGGAAAAAGTCAAAAAGCTTAAACCTATCGCCGACGGTCTCGGCATCAATAGGGCCCAGCTGGCAATAGCATGGATCCTGAGACATCCGGAAGTATCAAGCGTTATTACCGGCGCGACAAAGCCCGCGCACCTGGAATCTAATGTAAAGGCCGCGGAAGCGGAACTCGATCAATCCGCACTTGATGCGATAGATGAGCTCTTCCCGGTCGAAGGATAGCCGAAATCCGGCACATCCATCAGGACTCCTTCGTTTCGAGCCGATTCATGAGCGATGAGACCGGGGACCAGGTACCTGGCGGCATCCCAGACATTATTTGGCGGGGTTTCGCCATGTACGCAGGCAGACACGAAATCGTGGACGAGAAACTGATGAGATCCGGAGTGGCCGTTTCGAAGGCCTACGAACTCCTTCGGTAGCCGGCTGATCGGATGGACTTGCGACATACCTTTGTGAGTTCCATCCGAACCTGAAAGTTTCGCCATTCCGTCCGTTGGATCGACGGGTATATCCTGACACGTTAGCAGATCCGAAAGATCGAGGAGATCATCCCGGTCTTTTGTTACCCATATCTGGCTGCCGGTTTGCTGCTCATACGATGCTTCTGTCCCGTGCATACTCATCCGAACGGTACCTGGATGACCTATTCTCCTGAATTCATTAAATCGAGCGACACTGCCGTCGGACATCCGGCAGAGCATGCTTTCGTTGCTGAAATGATTGTCATAGAATTGGTCTGCCCCGTTGAAGAGACCGTCAGGGTCAGAATCGACTACTCCCATTGCGGAAACCTGAGTAACATACGCGCCAGTTACCGAGACGACCATACTGAGCGAATGGGTGGGATAGTTGAAAGGCGGCCAATTGGCATAGTGCTTCCATAACGGACCGTGGCGATGCTGGAGAACCTCCAGCATACCGTGGCTGTAGTCGTGGTAGTACTCCCCTTCCGAGTACACGACTTTTCCAAAAGCACCGGCTTGAAATTGACTGCGGCAGTAGATAGCGCAGGGATAATAGTAGCTGGTTTCTCCGACCATGTAGATCCGGCCGGTTTCTTCCACGGCTTTCACAAGATCAGCCATCTCATCCACGGTAAGCGCGGAAGGTACCGCCGAATAGACGTTCTTGCCGGCCCGAATCGCCTGTGCCGCCTGGGGTCCATGGAGATGGTGCTGCGTAATAATGGCAATTGCGTCCACATCCATCGTACATAACTCATCCAGGGAACCGCATCGATCGGTCACATCAAACTGTCTACACTTGCCTTCGAGTTTTTCCTGATCCAGATCGCAAAGCACCACATTCTCAACATCCGGATGAGCTCTGAATAGAGGAATAAAACAATCGGCGAATGTACCTACTCCGCAAATCCCTATCTTTATACCCATATTGCGCCTCTGTATTGATCTCTACGCGAGAGATGCCGACTCGGCAGACTCTGACATTTTCATGATGCTAGTCTAATCCCGTGGGACCTCAGCCGCAAGCTCTTACGCCGGTGGTTTTCGGCAGTTACGATTTGCTCAGATCAGCAGAGCACCACCGGTCTTCGATTGTCCGCGAGAGTCTGTTCGAGATATTCGAAATCGAGGGCGAGATCTACGGCAAACATCCGCAACTGCGCTTCGGTTATGAGATTTGCCTCAGCATAGAGATAAATAAGTGCCTTTTCGGCGATACAGGGAACCAGCAGTGCATTCATATTAAAACTGTCATCCGCGGCTCTAAAATAGTTTTTCTGGAACAAGCGATATAGCTGAGATTGTTCTACGTCACTATGTAAAAACTGAAGCTCGTGCCTGAGTTCCGCGACGTTTCCCATAGATGCCTGCTCGCCGAGTGGCTTCAAAATAAAATAGGTGTATTCTTTCCCGGGCAAATAATGATGGGCGTCGCAACGGGTACAGTAGTTCGGCTGCCGGGAGTCCTCCTCCTCTCGGTCTCCCCCTACAATGATAAGCGGATCAAAATAGAGAGCAGGGCACTCCTTTCCATCAACCATATAATATCGATAGGTGTAAAATGAATCTTCTATACAGTCATTGTGCTCGCAGTAAGCTGTAAGGGGAAACACATCCGTCGCGTTCTCGAGCAGCAGCCGGGCGGTTGCATTGAAGATGTCCTTTCTGAAATTGAGTACCAGCGTAGGAAAGATAAAAATCAACCCCCG
>JABGPX010000396.1 GCA_018644745.1 Spirochaetales bacterium | reverse complement strand
TAGTTTGAAACGCGGCCATTTCGAGGTACTGCGGTTTAATTCCAAAAAAGATGTCTTGCCGGTGGCAAAACGAATCGGCGAGCTCTACAACTCTATACTCGGAAGCTTTAATGAATCCCACCATCTTACCGCCGCGGAAATAGATGACCTCACAAAAAGTCTTCTCGCAGTCGCCGATCCGAAACTCATCAAGGTACTGACCTACGATGGTGAGATTGCCGGGTTTGTTCTCGCCTTCCGCGATCTATCCGCCGCACTTCAGCGAGGACGAGGGAGGATGAATCCCATCTCAATGCTCCGGCTGCTGCGGGAGTTTAAGAAGAGCCGAAGTGTTATCTTTAACGGCATCGGCATCCTTCCCCAATACCAGCGGCTC
This sequence comes from Spirochaetales bacterium, assembly GCA_018644745.1. Next base: position 4,113 of record JABGPX010000396.1, on the reverse strand, counting down.
GGTGCCAATGCGTTGATGTACAAGGAGCTGGAAAATACGGTGCGGAACAGCGTGAAGAATCCGGGACGGGCTGATATAACCCAGATAGCCGAAACTACCTGGCTGATGTTGGAGGAACTGGAGAATCTTGGAGCGAAAATATACAAGAGACACCGGCTGTATGAAAAAGATCTGTAGAAATACATATTTTAAAAGGAGTTCGCATGCGATCAATTACTTCAGGCACCTGGCCGACAATGGTTACACCTTATACCGATGAGAACAAAGTAGACCATGAAACCCTAGATAAACTCGTCGAATGGTATATCGAGAGAAAGGTAGACGGCATGTTCGCGGTGTGTCAATCGAGCGAAATGTATTACCTCGATCTTGAAGAACGGGTATATACGGCTTCCAGGATAGTAAAGGCCACCGCAGGGCGGGTACAGGTTATCGGGTCGGGTCATATTTCGGATTCGGAGAGTGATCAGATAGAAGAATTAAACCGCATGGCTGATACGGGCATTGCGGCACTGGTGCTCTTGACCAATCATTTTACCCCTGAAGACGGAACGGACGACCAGTGGAAACTAGTTTGCGAGCGGCTGCTCTCAAAGCTGCCGGAAGCCATGCCCCTCGGACTGTATGAATGCCCGTTCCCGTATAAAAGACTGATGTCTCCCGAGCTGCTCAGATGGTGCGCGGACACCGGTCGATTTATTTTTCTGAAAGATACCAGTTGCGATCCTGATAGCATTCAAGCCAAGATAAACGCGGTAGAAGGAACACCGCTCAAGTTATACAACGCAAACGCCGCCACCTATCTCTTGTCGCTCAAAATGGGAGCAGCCGGGTTTTCCGGGGTAATGGCAAACTTTTATCCGGAAATAATCGCCTGGTTGTTCAGCAACTGGCGGGATGATGCCGTCGCGGCCGAAGAGATGCAGGCATTTATCGGCGCGGGATCCCTGGCCGAACGGCAGAGCTATCCGATAAACGCAAAATACTACCTTCAGCTCGAGGGGGTTTTCAGGAACCAGAACTCACGGATTCCGGGCAGAGAGGCGCTTACGGCTCCTCAGAGGCTGGAAATTGAACAGCTTCGAACCGTCTCGCAGATGTATATAAACCGTTATATAAATCAGTAGCAGCCGGAAAAAATTTCTTCTAATCTCCTGGATTTCCAGCTTCATTGAGCAAGGTCATCTGCTCAGGCGTAAGTTCTATGTCCGCGGCAGCGAGATTATCATCGAGCTGCTTCAATGTTCCCGCTGTAATCAATGGCACCGTAAAAGGGTCTGAGGCGAGCATCCACGCCAGTACGATTTGAATCGCTGTGGCGCCATGCTTATCCGCGACCCGCTTCAGCGTGGCGAGACGCGCGTCGGTATCCTTGCCGAGGTATTGGCCAGAGATTTCTCTGTCGGCCCTGTCGTACGCCCCGGAAAGCGTCGGCGAATAAGCAAGAAATACGAAATCGTCACTACTTCGGCAATAGTCGAGCAGCTCATCGTCCGCGGTAAGCTGGGGGCCAAAACTTGCTCCCGGCGCGGGTCTGAGATAAGTGTGGCGCTGCTGGACGCAGCAGTACTCGGGCCAACCGTGTTCACGGCTCATGCTTCGTGCTTTCTCGATACGCCACGCACGATAGTTACTGCAGCCGATGGCTCGTATTTGTCCTTGACGGTGAAGGCCGTGAAAGGTACCCAGGGGTTCTTCGAGCGGAACCGGCCGGTAATCCTGATGGGCGTAATAAAGATCGATATATTCGGTGCGCAGCCTGCTCAGTGAGCCTTCGAACTCCGACTTTATGAGTGATTCGGATAAACCATGGCCTATTTCGGGTGTATTGAAGCCTACTTTTGAGGCAATTATGACATCTTCCCGGTTACCCCGGTCTTTCATCCAGTTACCGAGAACCGTTTCGGACTCACCGCCTTTACCGTTGTACCAATAGGAATAATTATTCGCCGTGTCTATAAAGTTCCCGCCGGCCTCTACATAACGGTCGAGAATAGCAAAGGACGCCTTTTCATCGAGCTTGGTACCGAAGTTTATGGCTCCGAGGCAGAGTGAACTTATCTGAAGATGGGAATGACCAAGAGGTATTATTTTCATTCATAGATTCTAATCGGCGATTCATCGGGTTACAAGGGATAATGATCTCGAGGCGGCTGTTTACCCGGTACAGCGGGCGGTATATGATAATTGGATGCTGAAAGATTTGGCCGATACCGCCTTGAAAGACAGGAACATCATGCAGGTGGTCCGCATTGAAGGACCTGATGATGAATGGAAAAACAGGCTGCTGCCTTTTTTTGGTCATAAAGGTGAAAAATGGCGCTGGCAGATAGATCGTACTCTCACCGGCGGAACAGAGCCGCTGCGGTCGGTATACTATGCCGGCTTAATCGAGGGCGGCCTCGCAGGCACAGTGTGCACCTTTACTTACGCCGGTGCCGGTGTATTTGGCCACGTATATACCGATCCGAATTACCGGCAGAAAGGCGTAAGTTCGGCCATTCTGCGTATCGCCATGGATGATACCCGGGATCTGGGTATTCACGCCCTCTTCCTCACCACGGACCGGCCTGGCCATGCCCGGACAATGTATGAAAAAGAGGGCTTTTCCCCTCTCAATGAATTTTGCAGAGAAATGGCCTGGTACCGGGACGGCGAATTGTCATTTGAGAAAAACTTCTTTGCAAAGGCTGATTCTTCGATTCGGAAACTCGACTGGCGGGATTGGGGGGCCCTGAGCGCACTCATGTGCCAGCCCCGAGGAAGCCGGCTTCGTCTTGTTTCTCTGGGAGTCTACGGAAGGATGAGCATGGAAAAGTCATTCCTCGCGCTGGAACAGCGGATCGAACAGGAATATGACGCCCTTGCGTTTGTACTCGAGTCTGAGGCAACTGGGGCGGCAGCGGGAACCGCCATGCTTCTGGCAGACAAGCGGTTCCCCGGGAACACGTTGCTCGATTTGTTTGTCCATCCCAATTACTCCGATCAAACAGGCGGCTTAATCGAGACGTTGCTTTCAACTACCCTCTATGAGCGCATTCAGGCGTACTCGGACCCGGATGACGTGGAGAAAATCCGCGCTCTCGAGAACGCGGGCTTTCACCTCTCGGCTGTGCTCGAAAAGCAGATTACACTGCCGACCGGCTCATTGGATGTGCTATTGTACACCCGGGAATAGAGGAGCTATATGAATAGCTACGACGCACATTTTCATTTCTATGCTGATCATAAAGATACCGAAATGATGATGGCGGAGCAGAGCCTAAAGGCTTTGAATATTTCATTTGACGATGGAGAGAGCGGCACCTGGCCGGTATGGCCCGGGACGTTTCCCAAGTTTCCGAGCGGCTTGGCCGCAACGACAACCTCTATGTCGATTTAGCCGCGCGGCTGCCGTGGTGATGCGAGACAATGCGGTGAAGTTGTCTGGCGAATAGGATCGGCCGCGGAAATCCGCTTACACCGGCCAGGGACTTCCCAAATTGGCTTCCGGCTGAGCTCCCTGGTTCGGCAGCAAATCTCCTTCGAGAGAGAAGAGAATGCCGGTTTGCATTTCCACTTCTATGCGGATCTGCCGTCCAGCGAGTTCGCCGATTGATTTGTTTTTCCACCGGGGTGTATGGGCCACGTCGTCACCGACAAAACGTTCTGAATCATCAAAAGTAAAGCCGGGAATCGGCTTCATAAGGTCATCAAGAATCTGAAATTTGGCGTAACCTGCAGGAACGCAGAGATTGAAGGTCATGTTCTCGCCTGTGAGTTTCATCCGGCGGAAGCGCAAGCGTGACTGATAGCCGTATGCTTCCATACCGGTAAATCCCTGCTTCCGGATTCTGTAAAAGAGCAGACTCGTCCTTCCATGAATTTTTGAGTATTCTGGAAACTCCCAATCCGGGTAAGCCGGCGCATACCCGCAGCCGTGATCGGTATTGGTACCGCCGGCTGTGAGTATCCAATCGTTGCCGTCGGGGCTTGGGTTCATAGACGAGAAGTAAATGGTGCCCGATCCAAATGCGGGGGGCATCGGTCGATCTACCATGGGTTGATCGGATACTCGGTCCCAGCTCAAGCCGTTATAACTGTACACAAGAGCGGCGTCAACTTTGCCTGCCA
>JABGPX010000748.1 GCA_018644745.1 Spirochaetales bacterium | reverse complement strand
CACTCGAGGCGAAGTCCTTGTCTATTACCGCCTCGACGCCTTGAAGATCGCCGTTTTCATCTTCGACAACTGGAATACCGCCGCCGCCGCAGCAGACAACCAAAACGCCAAGGTCCTGCATTGCCTTTATAGTCTGCAGCTCAACTATCTCAACAGGTTGAGGTGATGGAACAACCCGCCTCCATCCCCTTCCGGCGTCTTCTCTGACTATCCATCCCTGCTCGGAAGCTCGGACACCTGCGGTTTCTTCATCCATATAGGAACCAATAGGCTTGCTTGGATCATCAAATGCCGGATCGCTGCTGTCAATACGGGTTTGGGTAACTACCGTAGCAACTTGCTTGTTCATACCCCGTCTTTTCAATTCGTTTCTCAGAGCTTTTTGGAACATATAACCCACGGCACCTTGTATATCCGCACCGGCATAGTCCATGGGCACCGGAGAAACTTCGTGAATTGCCAGCTCGGAACGCCGAAGAATGAAGCCGACCTGAGGCCCGTTACCGTGAGTTACGATAGTGTCCCATCCGTCTTCCACCATGTCTGCGATATGTCGGGACGTGGTTATAACTGCGGTGAATTGATCGGGTATTGATTCATGCCCGCTGTCCGAAATTAACGAGTTCCCGCCAACCGCTACAACCGCACGCCTACGCTTTTCCATGTAGTTCTTTCTCCAATGCCTTTATTGCTTCAGCAAAACATTCTATAGGAGCCCGGGTTATTCCCGCTCCAACCTGGCCGATGCCGGCCTCTTTATGCGCGATTCCGGTATTGATGATCGGCGCGATTCCAGAATCGACAACACTGAGCACATCTATCCCGGCGGGGGTACCAATGAAATCAAGCGGCGGCAGAGTAAATGCCGGATTGCTGCCGAGGGTGATGCCCGCCATCTCTTCGGTGTACTGAAGTGCTTCTGCCGCGGAGCCGCCTACAAACTGTACTATTGCAGGAGCCGCCGCCATAGCGAAGCCGCCAAGACCGGCGGTTTCGGTAATCGCGCTGTCCCCAAGGTCGGGAGCCCCGTCGTCTTTGGAGTAACCGGGGAAGTAGAGCCCATCTACCAAGGGAGCAGGAGCGGTAAACCATCGATCGCCTGCGCCGCTTACGCGGATTCCAAAATCGACACCATTCCTGCTCATCGCCGTTACCATGCTGCTGTTCGGAACACCGTGTGCAGCGTCGAGCATTGACTTGCACGCAGCCATCGAAATATTTAAAAAGAAATGATCGTTCCCGTTTATGAAATTGACAATATCAATAAGGTCCGCCCCCGCGGCTTCCTGCAGCAGAAGCGGCAGAACCGTCTTTAGAAACAGGGCCGAAGCCGCTGCGTTACGATTGTGGACTTCATCTCCCATGTGCAGCGCCTGCGCCATCATCGGCTTGAGCTCGATACCGCCGGCCGACTTTAGTGCCGCACGAAACGCCGGCGCATGTACCTGGTTCATCCAGCGGAGCCTGGTGATAACCTCTTCGCTGTTTGCGCCGAATCGCAGCACTTTTCCCAATCCTTCATTCATATTGCTGAATGCTTCATTTCCGCTGTCTGCATTCTCAACAACCCAGAGATCCATTGAAGGACTAATAATTCCGGCCATCGGACCAACCGCACCAAAATGATGACAGGGCGAAAATTCTATGGCCCCGGATGCCGCCAGATCTTCCGCCTCTTGCTGTTCTTCAGCCCACCCCTCAAATATCGCAGCGCCGATTACGGCTCCTTTCATCGGTCCGCACATCCGGTTCCACTCGATCGGCGGACCCGCATGCAGAATTGTTTTTTTTCCTAAGTTATCGAGTACATCCCGCGCAGGTTCAAGACCGCGCAGTACCGGCTGCGCCGCAAGATATTGGCCGTGAGCTTTTGCGTTGCCCTCGGCGAGCCGCTCGTTTCCAAGCGCCGAAGCAAGCGCCCCGGCGGCCTCGGCATCTCCGAGCCCGGGAGGTGTCCACTGTATGTGGATGGAGTTTCCGCCGGCATCAAGGATTGAATCGTGAAATGACTCGAGGCCGACATTTATTACCTTTAGCTCATTCTCAAATAATCGACTCATACGATCCCCTTTACAACTTCCGCCGCCCAGAGCGCTGCCTGTGCGTTCGACTCTGCAAGAAGAACACCCGCTTCGCGAAGCGCGCTACATTGCGCCTTTAGATTCTGCGGATCACCGTCTGTACCGCAGACAGAACCAATAAAAACAATCTCCCGGTCACCTGCGGCTTTACGCGCGGGTGCAAGCGCGGGTGCAAGCGCGGGTGCAAGCGCAGCGGCAAGTGCCGCGGCAAGAGCGGGGGTCATCTCGGTTGCGGGATCAGGATGAGAGCCGTAACCGAGGACAATATCGAGAAGAATGACCGCGGTTTCCGGATCCTCCGCCTCTTTTATGATGCGTTCGTTCCTCAACCGATGGTCGATCATCGGATGGGGCCGGCCTCGCGTAAAGTCGTCATCACCGAGATCAACCATGCAATGCTCCCGGCTCTGCCAGACGTCATCGAGTTTGTATTTGCTGTCAATTGCGATATTGGAATAAGCCGGTCCGATAACTTCAGAGAAAAGTATCAGCGCCTCATAACAAAAAGTGCCGCCGCTGAACAGACCCCGCACATAACGCCCGGAGCCCAGACGTTTACTTTTAGCCTTCAGCTCGGATGCTATCGTATCGGGAACCGTCGGCACTGCCGCAAGCTTTTCTCCCCTGGCGATGGCCACCGCCGCGCGTGCCGCGTCTTCAAGTGTCTTTACTAAATGAATGTTTCCGTCGCTCCTGCGAACTCCGTCGGGCTTTAGGAAATTAATGATAACAGGCTTTTTTGAATCACCGGCAATTTTGGTGATTTTCTTGGCAACAGACGGTGCCGGTGGTTTTGAAACAAGCACTATAATATCCGTACCGGGATCATCATGGAGCGCGTCAAACGCCTGCAGCATCGTAATTCCGCCAACGCTTTCATGAAGATCATGCCCGCCGGTTCCGATTGCCTGAGAGACACCCATGCCGTACCGATCGATGAGGGAGGTAACCTGCTGAAGCCCCGTACCTGAGGCCGCGACTACGCCGATGGTTCCCCGCTTTACCACATTAGCAAAAGCAAGTGGTACTCCATTGATTATAGCCGTGCCGCAATCCGGCCCCATGACAAGCAGGTCATGCTTCCGCCCATATTGTTTTAGCTCTATCTCATCTTTTTCAGAAACGTTGTCGCTGAAGAGCATCACATTCAGACCCTGTTTGAGCGCCTTCATGGCTTCGGATGCCGCGTAGTCACCCGGGGTTGAGATCAGGACAAAATTTGATTCGGTGTCTCTGCTAATTGCCGACGCGATGCTAGTAGGTGGGCGCTCTTCCCTTTGCGTACCTGCCGGCGCCTGCTTATCCAGGAGCAGTGAACGGGCCCGGGCGAGAGCCGCGGCCACAGCATCTTCCCCGGATCCTTCTACCGCAATGAGCACGTCTGACGGCCCCGCTTCACAGGAATCGTCGAGCAGCCCCGAGTTCCGAAGCAGATCGAGATTCGTCTCACTTGCCACAACCGCCGATGCTTGTGCAACTCCTTCCATTAAACTTATCTTGGAGGAAAGCTGCATAAGCGCCACCGAATCACGATACAGATTATCGACAACAGAACATCTGGTTACGGTGGCTTCTACCTCCGCCATGTATCCTCCCCGCCGGTGCGAATATACGAGCGCACCAGAGCTTCTTTTATTACTTCTTCGACATGCTGAAGCGCGGTTTCTATATTTTGCATTACCGCTCGCCTCGACGCGGCAACATTTCCCTGTTCGACCGCGGACAATATTTGCATGTGCTGAGAACAGGTGGTTTTTCGGGTTTCTTCATTCATGAACTCAATCGTACGGAATACATGGATCCGCTCATCAATCGCTGCAAGTTGTTCAAGCAGCTGTTTGTTACCGAGAACCAAAGCAAATGTCTCATGAAACTTCCTGTCGAGCTCAGCAAACTCTTCATTATTCTTGGACGCGCAGCTCGAGGCCGCTCCCCACTGTTCACGAAGCGCAGCTATCCTGGGATCATCGCTCCCGCGTTCGGCAAGGCTTTCAATAACAAAAAGCTCAAGCGCCAATCTTACGTCGTACATCTCTCGAGCCATATTCGGATCAGGCTGCTTTATGAGATATCCCTTTCGAGGCATCTTCTCCAGATAGCCGTCGGCCTCGAGTGTCCGCAGCGCTTCACGTGCAGGGCTGCGACTCACCTCGTATTCGTCGCAAACATCCTGCTCGAGCAGCCGGTACCCTGGAGGGTATTCCCATTGAAGAATACGTTTCTTCATTGCCGCTACCAGCCGGGAGTGAAGATTACCTTGTTCTTTATCAGCTCTATTCATTTTAATACTGGGTGTTCCAACTGTGTTTGAAAGATTTTTGCGCGTACAATCTTGCTCTTACCGCTTTTTTGACGCTCCACCTTTCAAACCGGATCTTATCACCAGCTTTCGACTGGCCAATCTTCCAGAACTCGGCG
>JABGPX010000161.1 GCA_018644745.1 Spirochaetales bacterium | reverse complement strand
ACGCATCCGTCAGGCCGTTGTATACGGGAACACCTGAGTGTTCGGCAAGGATCTCTGCCGTCTGCTGTTTGAACCCGCGGAACTGAATGCAGTCAAACATCCTGCCAAGAACCCGTGCTGTATCTTCAATGCTTTCCTTGACACCGAGATGAACATCCGCCGTAGAAAGAAAAACCGGATGGCCGCCTTCTTCTCCAAAGGCGGTTTCAAAGGCGCACCGGGTTCTTGTAGACCGTTTCTCAAAAAGCAGCGCAATGGTTTTTCCTGTGAGTCTTTGCGAAAGGCTGCCGGCTTTACGTTCTTGTTTGACTTCTTTCGCCAGATCTAGAAGATATCGGATTTCCTCTGATGAATAGTTTTTTAATGAGAGAAGTGATTTGCCTGAAAGTGCGACTGCCATATGGGCCTCCCTGCGTGTGAGCTTAAAAATGACTAAATATGCATTAAAATGGCATATTTATACATTTTGTGCAAGAGTGCAAAGAGCAATTCAAATTAGATTTATCGTGTAGAGAATGGCTCGGGAAATAAGTGGATTAGAGCATCTAAGGCGGTATCGGCAAAAACAAACTCGATCTCGGATTTTACTTCTTTTGGAAGCTCATCTGTATCTTTTCGATTCGGCTCGGGCATGAGCACCGTTTTCATTTTGTTTCTGTGAGCTGCGAGGACCTTCTCTTTTATTCCGCCGATCGGGAGTAGCCGCCCTGTAAGAGTTATCTCTCCCGTCATGGCGAAACCCGGCGCGATTGCGATTCCGGTAAACGCTGATATGAGGGCCGCAGTAATAGTTATACCTGCCGACGGTCCATCTTTTGGAATAGCTCCTTCGGGAACATGGATGTGTATATCCACCCCTTTCTGAAAGCTAGCGCCTAGATTGAACTTTCGATAGCTGCCTCTAATGAAAGATAAAGCCGTTCGAGCACTTTCCTTCATTACATCTCCTAGATTACCTGTGAGTATGAGCTCTCCCATACCCTCGATTATCGCCACCTCGATAGGGAGTAGAGTGCCGCCGGTTTCCGTCCAAGCGAGTCCATGAGCAAGACCAGGCTGATTGTCACGATATACCAGGTCATCCAAAAATCTCTTTTTGCCGAGATATTTTTCTACCTTTTTCTCAGTAACTGTCGCGGAAAAAGTTTTTTCAGGTTCTTTGACTTCCACTACACCCGTCTTGACTTCGACGTTTTCGCTTATCGCGGGCTCTTCGCTGCTCTGTTCAATTTCTTCCCTGGGTTTAAAACCTTCTTTTACTGCTTCTCTTGCAACCTTTCGGATAACCGAAGCTATCTCGCGTTCGAGATTACGGACTCCCGACTCCATGGTGTAGCCCTGAATTATCGACTTGAGCGCGCTTTGCTGAAAAGTTATCTTGGCGCCGGACAGCCCGTTTTCTTCAATTTGTTTCGGAATAATAAACTCGGTTGCTATTTTTATCTTTTCGTATTCGGTGTAGCCGGGTATTTCTATTATTTCCATCCTGTCTCTGAGAGCGTAAGGGATGGTGTACATTGAATTGGCGGTTGTAATGAACATAACCGCAGAGAGATCATACGGCAATTCCAAATAGTGATCCATGAACGAATAGTTCTGCTCGGGATCGAGCACCTCTAGCAGCGCTGAAGCGGGATCACCCCGAAAGTCGGAATTTATCTTGTCTACCTCATCGAGAAGGAAGACCGGATTTACAGAACCAACTTTCTTCATCGACTGGAGGATCTTGCCGGGGAGGGCGCCGACATAAGTTTTTCTATGCCCTCGAATTTCCGCCTCATCTCGCACTCCGCCGAGAGATATGCGGACAAACTCCCGGTCGAGAGCCCGGGCTATTGATTTTCCCAGCGAAGTTTTACCGGTTCCCGGGGGGCCGACCAGGCAGAGAATCGGGCCTTTCATTTTTTCTTTCAACTGACGAACAGCAATGAAATCCAGGATTCGGTCCTTCGGTTTTTTCATATCATAATGGTCTTCATCGAGAATCTTTGCCGCTCGATCGATGTCTTTATTGTCGGTTCTGCGCTCCGACCAAGGCAGGTCTGCTACCCATTCCAAATAAGTTCGAAGTACACCAGACTCAGGTGACATTGGCTGGAGTTTCGAGAGGCGGTTGAGTTCTCTTTTAGCCTTTTCCAGCACTTCCGGCGGAGGTTTTCTTGTTTCTATCCGTTTTTCGAGTTCTTTGAGCTCGTCGGTTTCTTCTTCGTCTTTTCCCAGCTCTTTTCTGATTTCCTTCATCTGTTCGTTGAGAAAATATTCTTTTTGGCTCTTTTCAATTCGCTTGCGCACTTTGCTTTGAATTCGGTGCTGAAGAGATTGCACTTCGAGCTCCTGCTCCAGTGCTACGGCAAGGACCTCCAGGCGTTTTTCCGTTTCCTCAATACCGAGTATTTCCACTTTTTTTTCAGGCTTAAGAGGAAGGTTCCCGCAGATTAGATCGGCCAGCTTGTCTGGAAACTCGGCTTTCTCAATCGATGTAATTATCTCCGGCGTGAGCTTTTTATGAAATTTTTTGAGCTTATCGAAAGTATTTAGAACGGTATCCATGAGCGCCGATAGCCTGGTCGTAATATCCCGGGTTTCCTGTATAGTATTAATATTCACCTGAAAAGAGTCTTTTTTTTGAATGAATTTCCTGATATGCCCGCGATTCTGGCCCTCAACGAGCACCCGTATCGTCCCGTCAGGCAGTTTGAGCATTTGCAGTATCTTGCTTACGCTGCCTGCCGAATAGATGTCTTCTTCATTGGGGTCGTCGGAGGCAGTCTTTTGGCATGCTAAAAAAAGCCTGCGGTCACCGGACATCGCAGTTTCGACTGCATTTATCGATGCTTTCCGTCCGACGAAGAAGGGAACAACCATATACGGGAAAATAACGAGCTCCCTCAGCGGTACGAGAGGGAGCTCGATACGATCGGTTTTCTTACCGATGGATTTTAGTTTCATGCAGTCTTTTTAAGAAATACTATTTCCGGCTTTTCAGCCTCGTCGATTACCCTTCGGGAAACAATCACTTTCTTGGGACCTTTGAGCGACGGGATGTCAAACATGATTTCCATCATCGTGTTCTCGACAATCGCCCTGAGACCTCTCGCTCCGGTTTTCCTGCGGGTCGCCTTTTCCGCGATTGCGGTTATGGCGTCTTCATCAAATATAAGCTCGACGTTGTCGAGCTTAAGAGAGCTCTGGTATTGCCGGATTATGGAGTTCTTCGGCTCAACTACGATTCTTCGAAGATCCTCGGTACTGAGCTCCGAGAGCGGGACCTGTATCGGCAGCCGGCCCACAAATTCCGGGATGAGACCGAATTTGATAAGGTCATCCGGATGAAGGTTAGAGTAGAGTTCTACCAGGTCCTTTTCCGCAGTTGATTTTACATCGGCACCGAATCCCATGGGGTGGTTGAGGATTCTCGATTCTATAATTTTATCAATGCCGACAAACGCACCGCCGCAGATAAACAGGATATTTGTCGTATCTATTCGAAGCATCTCCTGATTTGGATGCTTTCTTCCGCCTTGAGGCGGGACCGATGCGACAGTTCCTTCTATTATTTTCAGCAATGCCTGTTGAACGCCTTCGCCTGATACATCGCGGGTAATGGAGACATTTTCTCCCTTTTTGGAAACCTTATCGATTTCATCGATGTATACGATACCTCGTTCCGCCGAGGCCACGTTGTTTCCCGCATTCTGGATGAGTTTCAGAAGAATATTTTCTACATCTTCTCCCACGTACCCAGCTTCGGTAAGTGTAGTGGCGTCGGCAATTGCGAAAGGCACTTTCAGCTTCTGGGCGAGAGTTTTTGCCAGGAGGGTTTTGCCCGTGCCGGTAGGGCCGAGAAGCAGGACGTTGGATTTTTCTATCTCTACGTCGTCATCTATTCGTCCCCGTTGAGAAATTCTCTTGTAATGATTATAAACCGCTACGGAGAGCACCTTCTTGGCTGTGTTCTGGCCAACTACATACTGATCTAAGTATTCTTTGATGTCCTGCGGAGTAGGTACCTCTTCGAGAAATTCCGAGGTTAAAACTTCATCTTCCTCGTCGAGGATCTTTTTGCAGACGTGCACACATTCGTCGCAAATGTACACCCCTGGTCCGGCAATGAGCCGCCGGGCAATATCCGCGCTTTTTCCGCAAAAGGAGCAAATCTTAGGTCCTTCACCCTTCACTTTGCTCATCGTTCCCCCTTGCAAGTACTTTGTCTACGAGCCCGTATGCTACTCCCTCGTCAGCAGACATGAAATAGTCGCGTTCAAGGTCCGCCGCTATCGCATCGTCGCTTTTTCCTGTATGTACAGCGAAATAGTGAATGAGTAGCTTTTTCAATCGTACAATTTCTCTGGCTTGGATATCAATATCCCGCGCCTGACCCTGTACACCGCCCCAAGGCTGATGGATAAGGATTCTCGCTGAAGGCAGAGTAAATCTTTTACCTTCTGCTCCGCACGTAAGAAGCAGCGCCGCCATAGAAGCGGCCTGGCCCATACAGATAG
>JABGPX010000350.1 GCA_018644745.1 Spirochaetales bacterium | reverse complement strand
AATCTCCCGAGAAATCCACGATGAACTGGGTACGGTGCTTACCGCTCTTAATTATGATTTAGCATGGGTTAAACGCAAATTGACAAATCCCTCAGCAGTCATTGTTGAAAAAATAAATACTATGTCGGCAACTGTTGACAGTGTTGTTGAAACCGTCCAAAATATATGTGCTCAGTTACGACCGAGTCTTCTTGACGATATGGGCCTGGCCGCGGCAATTGAATGGCACGCTAATAAGTTTGCGAAGATGGCTGGGTTTGCCTGTAAAACAGACCTGGAAGAAAATATCGATCTTGATCAGGATTACTCTACTGTTTTGTTTCGAATATCCCAGGAACTTCTGACAAACATTTTGCGCCACGCAAAGGCAGATAAGGTCCAAATCAGTTTGAAACAACAAGGCAGTAAAGTATCCCTTGAAGTAGAAGATAATGGAATCGGGATTGGCAAAGAGCAGATTTTGGATAGTAGATCTTTGGGGCTGATTGGGATGCGCGAGCGTGTTATCATCTACGGTGGCTCCTTTGAGATCAAAGGTTCACCGGGAGAAGGCACAATAGCAACGGTTATAATACCTATCGAGAAAGGTTTAGATAATGATAAAGATATTGATATGTGACGATCATGCGATTGTCCGACAGGGACTAAGACAAATTGTTGAAGACTGCAATGATATAACTATTGCAGGTGAAGCCGAATGCGGTGAAGAGCTTATCCGGATGGTCGACAAAGATGATATTGATGTTATAGTGCTGGATATTACCATGGATGGAATTGGCGGAATTGAAGCCCTCAAAGAAATCAAGTTCAGAAAGCCGGAACTTGCGATCCTGATGCTAAGTATCCACCCCGAAGATCAGTACGCAATCCGTGTACTAAAAGCAGGCGCATCAGGTTATCTTACTAAGAAAAGCGCCCCCGACGAACTGGTTCAGGCCATCCGTACAGTAGCCAAAGGCAAAAAGTATATTACTGCGTCCGTCAGTGAAAAACTAATATCAAGCCTAAATGCAGATAAAGACATTCTGCCCCACCAATTGCTTTCCGACCGCGAATATCAGGTTTTCATCAAGCTCGCCGAGGGCAAAACCGTCGGTCAGATCGCCGAGAACCTGTATATTTCGGTCAAGACGGTCAGCACCTACAAATCACGGGTTTTTGAAAAGATGGGTATGAGTAATATCGCAGACCTTATTCGCTATGCGTTAGAGAAAGGGCTCATTTAATGGCCGTGACGCAATACATCAGCAAACGTTTCTGTTGTTGGGGGTTGGATTGCGATGGTGGTTAAATGGTTTACACGAAAAAACGGATTAATCATCGAAGACAATTCCAAGTTCATAGAGATGGTAGTGGACATCCTGCATGACCACGTTCGTCTTCTGTACGCAACAGATGCCGAAAAAGGAATAACGATCGCTCAGAAGAAAAAACCCTATTTCATTTTACTGGATATCGAAATGCCCGGTATGGACGGACTGGAAGCACTGCGGATCCTAAAAGAAAACCAGCGAACACGGAATATCCCCGTTTTCATGCTGACTTCCGAAGGAACTATCGGAAAAATGGAGGATGCATTCAAGCTCGGCGCCATAGGCTATTTCCTCAAAACACACAATCTCACGAACCTGTACGATCGGATACAGGAACATATCGGCTAATCAATCGTCACACTTTCCTGCCCCATAAATACATAAGAAGATTCTTACAATCCTTTTCTTTCTTTCCTTCATCAGTACCAGGCCTGCGCCGATTGTTCTGATGCCGGCAATATGTTATACTGACTTTCATAGTAAACGGGGTTTTAAGAAACTGCAATACTGACATTTTGTCTGAAAGACACATTTTTGACATGGGGGTGTAAAATGAAAGCTGACCAATATATCTGCGAAAGAGCCAAATGCAAGGCAGGGATGCATATACACAAGATATCCAACTGGATAGGGCTATACCGAAATTCGATCGAGATGTATAACATATACACGAAGAAAAGAAACACTCGCAAAGCTGTTAACTATCAGCACCAGGCCGAACTTTATGAGAATGCCTTGAGCATTTTTGAAGCGACCGGAAGCGTGCTGAATGTATAAACACCAAAAAACTCTTTTGGCCTGTTTGTTATACTGCGCTTTCATTACTACGATGCTCATGAGCAAGATTATCCTACATCGCTATTCCGTTTTGCCTACAAAACAATTGTATCTTCGCCGATAGATTTGACTGTCGCCAATTGTTTATAATGAATTCTGTTGATAGTTGTCTTTATATGATTGTGAGTTTTATGAATGCGATAAAAATAAATTCAGGAGGGACATACAAATGGTTGGTAAAACCGGTGATTTGAGTGTATTGGGGCAAAAGCTTGACGAATATCATCAGGGAATAGCGGAGAACATAATCGTTCTCAGCAAGGACAAGATACTAAACGATCTTCGTCAGTGCGCGGATACCTATCTTGATGATGGCAGGTTATCACTGGCCAGACAAAGTTATCTTCAGGCTTTAAAGCTTACCGAAAACAACCAGAGCTGGCCATATATTGGTTTAGGGGTAATTGGTTTAGAGTTGAATGATCTCGATGAGGCCGAGATGGCCTTTATTGCAGCCAGTCAATGCGAAGATATCTGCACCCAAGCCTATTGCGGCTTAGCCCGCGTCTATCAACTGCGAGGTTTGTTTGAGGATGCGGAAGCTGTATATGACACAGCATTAAAGATTGAGCCTGGCAACTTGGTTACGATAACAGGGTTGTTTCGGCTTTGCCGACAAAGCGGCAAGTTTGAAGCAATTATTGATTGTCTTGGACGTTACCTAAAAAGACACCCTGATGATATACAGATGATGCTGTGTCTGGCCAGTCTATAATTATGGAAAGGCCGACAAGCCCAATCTGGCGGTGGTACTGGCCGAGCGGGTACTTGAGCTGGACCCGGGTAATAGGGATGCAACGCTTATACTGGACTGTATCGACAAAGATAATGAATATGTTCAAGTGGCGTGAAGGAATGATTCCTGCGGTTGTGCCGAGGATTGAGTTCTTACGGCTTTACCGGAGATGAAATTCCTTCGCCGCTGCATATGAAAGGTGATGATAATGATTATTTCAGTAATAATAGGTTTCTTTATTGGCGGTACAGTAATGTTTGTCGCGATGCCGAAACTGTCCAGGACGCCAAGACGCTCTTTTATAAGATAATAATGTAAACTATGGGCCGAAAAGGGTTAAAATGATCCCTGATCGCCCTATCGTAAGGGTCCCGCGGGGCCCTGAAGAAGCTGGCAGATTTCCTCTTCTCGAAGCGAGATTCTCCTCTCGCTCTCTACTCCAAGCGCAGGTTTATCCTGCACTTACTTTCGCGTGGCTCTCACCGCGCCTTTTCATTCTTCTGCCGACTCTTAAGTCCTGCATAGCCGCAAAATGGTGCAATGCCGTCTTGCTGCAAATACGATCCTTTCGGCCCTATTTTTATAACAAACCTGTCCGACAAAAGCTGCCGGATATGGGCATTGAATATGTAACCGACTGAAAAAACTAAATAAGGCGACAAATATGAATATTACAGAAATAGATTATTTGTATCAAGGGCTAATGGGAATAAAGCGCATGATCCGGGCTGCTAAGTTATATGAGGCCGAAGCGTCTCTGGATAAGCTGCTGGAAAGATTCGGCAAGATAGAAGAATTGCAGATGTTTTACAACGGTGATACGCAATGAATACGAAAGAGGGCCTTCACCAATGAGTAGTAAATTGGTTTTAGATAGATGTTTGATACTGTTGAGCTTTATGGTGCAGCCTGACCAAAGTGAATATGAAAGGAGGCGAACGACAAACAGGTTTTGTAGATATCGATGGTGCGGTTATTTGTAATGTACGGATATCGTACAAACAAAGCGTTTAGCAAGAATGGATGAGAGAATGATGAAAACAAAGGTAATGATAATCTGTGGTATGGTGGCGGTGATTTTGCAGATGACCGCTATCTGCCACGCAACACCGGTTTATGTCGGGACGGCGGCGGCTGATTTCGACAGTCTGCTGGACGGGTCGGCCTATGCGGTCGATGATGCGATGATCAGCGATTTTTCCGGCGGCAACCTGGCGGCAATAGTCATGAGCCAGGCGTTTACCGACGGTGCAGGCAGTTATCTGTACCTGTACCAGTTAAACAATATTGGTGCAGCCAATACCGACGTGATCACCCGCTTTACCGCCAGTCCGTATGCTTCGGCCGACAACAGCATTTCGCTGGGGTACTTGACCGCCAATATTCCGACGGCGTTTACGGCAGGCGACCAGTCACCGCTCTATGGTGACGTCGATGCACTTGCCGGGCCGACGGTGGGGTTTAACTTCCCCATTGGCAACCCGTTCTATAGCATTCCCGATTCATACATCGCTCCGGGCAACAGCTCCTTCGTATTGTATATCGAGAGCAGCCTGGCGCCGGGTATCGTTATGGGCAACGTTATCAACGGCAGCGTACACACCGGTGGAATCATAGGCCCC
>JABGPX010000381.1 GCA_018644745.1 Spirochaetales bacterium | reverse complement strand
CGGCTTGTCCGCGTTTGTGCGAATAACAAAGCCTTTCTGCTTGATCCCGCTTCGTACAGCGCTTTTCCGAACTACATCCGTCCAGCTCAGGAAGGTGTTTAGATCCTTGGTAATCTTGGGAGTGACCAGCTTAACGCTACCCGCGAAAACCTCACCGGTGGTGCCGTCGATTGTTACCCAATCACCCTCTTTGTAGGCCTTGCCGCCGATCTTCATAATCTTCCCTGATATGTCCAGCACCGAACATCCGGCAACGCAGGGAGCTCCCATGCCCCGGGCTACTACAGCCGCATGACTGGTCATGCCGCCGGTTGATGTGAGAATTCCTTCCGCAACCGCCATGCCGCCAATGTCTTCCGGAGAAGTCTCTTTACGAACGAGCAGCACTTTTTCGCCTTTTGCGACCCATGCCTCGGCCTCATCAGCGGTAAAAACAATCCGTCCGGTGGCCGCGCCGGGTGACGCATTCAGCCCCTTGGCGATTACCTTTACATTCTTCTTTTCTTTCGGGTCGATCATTGGATGCAGCATCTGATCAAGTTGATCCGGCGTAACACGCATAATCGCTTCGTTTTTTGAAATGCGTTTTTCCGCAACCATATCGACGGCACATTTAACGGCTGCCATACCGGTTCGCTTGGCATTTCTCGTCTGCAGAATAAAAAGGTCTCCTTGCTGGATGGTGAACTCGATATCCTGCATGTCACGATAGTGCTTCTCAAGTTTGTTTTTCAGCGTAATAAGCTGCTTGTAAATCTTCGGGTTCTTACGATCGAGGACGCTGATTTTCAGAGGCGTTCTAATTCCCGCCACAACATCCTCGCCCTGCGCATTCATCAGGTACTCGCCGTAGAATTCGTTATTACCGTTTGATGGATCACGGGTAAAACAGACTCCGGTACCGGATTCGTCGCCAAAGTTACCAAATACCATTGATTGCACATTCACTGCGGTGCCAAGGAGGTTTTTGATATTGTTCAGTGCTCGATACTTAATAGCCCGGGAATTGTTCCATGAACCAAAAACAGCGTCGATAGCAGCCTGAAGCTGAATGGCCGGGTTCTGAGGGAAGTCTTGCTTGAGTACTTTCTTATATGCTTTTTTGTATAACTCAACAACATTCTTAAGGTCCGCGGCGCTCAAATCAGTGTCCTGCTTCGCCTTTTTTGATTTCTTAACCGAATCCAGGATGTGCTCGAATACATCCGAAGGTACATCCTTCGCAACATTACCGAACATCTGAATGAACCTGCGGTACGCGTCCCACGCAAACCGCTCATTTCCAGTTTTTTCCGCGAGTCCGACAACTGCTTTGTCATTCAGCCCAAGGTTCAAAATAGTGTCCATCATTCCGGGCATGGAAACCGCGGCACCCGAGCGGACAGATACCAGAAGGGGATCTTTAGAATCGCCGAGTTTTTTTCCCATCATCTTCTGAAGATTATCGAGATTCTTTTTTATTTCCGTATCCAGCCCCGCGGGATATTTTTCTTTGTTCTTGTAATATTCATCACATACTTCTGTAGAGAGAGTAAAACCGGGAGGGACAGGCACGCCGAGATTGGTCATCTCCGCGAGATTTGCTCCTTTGCCTCCCAGCAATTCCTTTAAACCGCTGTTTCCTTCGGCGGTGCCATTTCCGAAAAAGTATACATACTTCGCTTTTGCCATAAGTCTAGTTGCCTCCAATTTGTAATTTCATATTTGATGTTATAATCCCTATTAATTATTCAAAAGGTATTTTGTTATTGTAGGAAAGTAAAAAAAACAGGCCCCTATGTCAATATAAGGGCCTGTATAAGCGTTTAGCGCTATGCTATATATGACTGCAGATATTGGCTGCGGGAAGGATGCTGCAGCCGTTTAAGTGCTTTCTTCTCGATCTGCCTTATTCTTTCTTTGGTGAGATGATAACGATCGCCAATTTCCTTGAGAGATAAAGGGCTGCGCCCATTCAGACCAAATCTAAATTGAATAATTTCGGCCTCTTTCTCCGACAAGGTTTGCAGAATTGAATTAATGTCCTCTTTGAGAGAAACCTCAATTGCTTCCTCTTCCGGGCGGGTATATTCACTATCTTCAATGAAATCGCCTAGTTGAGAAGAATCCTTCTCAGCATAAACAGGAGTTTCGAGAGAAACCAAATCTCTAGAAATATTGATAAGATCTGCTACGTGCTCCGGCTTCATATTAACCGCTCTGGCTATTTCCGTAATTTCCGGATCTTCGGCCTTTCCGGTCTGAAGCTCTTTTCTCGCCTTCTCGATCTGCACTAATTCATTGGCTCTATTCAAGGGAAGCCTGATCATCCTGGATTTTTCACAAATTGCTTTGAGAATTGCTTGTCTTATCCACCAAACCGCGTATGAGATAAAGTGATATCCCTTTTCCACGTCAAATCTTTCGATGGCATTCATTAACCCTATGTTGCCTTCACTTATAAGATCAGACAAAGGTAATCCTTGATTCTGATATTTTTTCGCGACATTTACCACAAATCGTAAATTCGCATTAACAAGCTTATCCTTTGCATATTGTACGTTCTGCTCGGCTAATCGAGCATATTTTGTTTCTTCATCTCTGGTAAGAAGAGGGATCTTGTTTATTTCCTTCAGATACATTGAAAGTACATTTTCGTCGTCCGAAGACCGTGATTGTGTATTGATTCTCCTTGCTGCCATAATGTCCTCCTGACACATATGCAGCAAACTACATGCCAAAAAAAAAGAGAATCAAAAAGTTTATAATTACTTACAGTGTATATACTTATTATTGTTTACTATTTTAGTTAATTTTTTAAGTACCTGCCATGGGTCATTTTCACCCATAAACGGGAATTGCGTCCCAGAGTGTATCATATTACACCATTTATGATCTCATCCTCTCCGGGTGTGCGCCCGCAGCAGATGCTGTACGGCAAACCGCTTCCGCAAAAGCATAAATCCTCAAAAGAAATTCGCCGCCGCCTGTTGAAATCGACCGGAATAGCCTGCTCAAAATCTCCGGCCACAGGAACATTAAAGAACGGAAACACTATTTTGTAAGCAACAAAAAGCTTCATTTTCTCTTCACTAGACATGTGATGCAGGGCGGCTGCACTCTTCAGCTCTTTCCATCCTTCAAGGATAAGGTCCCAAATCATGTCTTTCTCTGCTTCGGTGCCGAGTTTTCGCGATTTCTTCATCGACAGATACCGGGTGAGATGAACGGAGTAAAATGCCTTCCAATCATCAAGTTCCTCAGACCGCTGCCTGGCCATGCCATAAGAATTGGCAAAACGTTTCAGCAGTTTCCCTGAGTAGCCCCGCTTATCGATTTTTTGCCCTGCGCTCCAGCTTTTTAAGGCACAATTTGCCATGCCAAGGCGATTAAAAGTAACGCCGAGATAGCAAAGAATGCGAGCAAGGTCTTTGTTTTGTTCTACCGGACACGCCGCAAGGGCGGCCTCAAAGCTTTTCAGCGCCGATTCAGGATGATGCCTGGCAAGCGATAGCTTTCCCCGGGAAAATGATATTTGCCAGCTCTCATTTCGTATGCTCATCTCAAGCGATAACATACTAAAAGGTTTTAGGAAAAAACAGTCAATTCTAATACCCATGCTGGAATTGTTGGCCTAACCTGCTTGACCCAATCACCAAACAAAAGTATATTTCCTTCGAGTCAAACAAGACGCGCAGCATACATAAAACAGTAAATTTTTTATCAGGAGGCTCATATGAAGATCAAGCCACTAGGTGATCGCGTGCTCGTAAAAATGGAAGAAGTAGAAGAGAAAACAGCCGGCGGAATTTTCATTCCCCAGACTGCTCAGGAAAAAACCCAAGCTGGATCGGTTGTAGCGGTCGGCGATGACAAGGATGTCATCAAGGTCAAGAAAGGCGACAGAATTATGTACGATAAGTACGCTGGAACAACGGTTTCCATCGAAGGTAAAGATCATCTTCTTATGAAGATGGACGATATCCTGGCTATTATCGAGTAGTTTTACTGCACCTGAAAAATAGGGCTGTCTGAGAGCAATCTTAGATAGCCCTGTTTTTAATTTTTGGTCATCTATTTACTGCTGTTATGACCTGCCGCACGAAAAACCCGGCTTTACAAAGAAAACCAATCTGTAAGCAGATCAAAACGTGGGTTTTTAGATGTGCCCTGTATACAGATTGGCCTCTATATCACGTAGGATTCCCTTTCTTTCCTTGAAACTTCGACTTGCGTCGGGCAGCGATTCAACAAATACGTTTCCATATTGCTTCTTTAGCATTCGAGGATCGAGAATTACCACCGCGCCCCGGTCGGTGGTCCGCCTCATAAGCCGGCCGAAACCTTGTTTGAGCCTGGTTACCGCCACCGGTAGAGAAAGCTCAATGAATGGATTTCCATTTCTCGCGAGAATCCGCTCGTATCTGGCTTCAACAACAGGGTCATTGGGAACTTGAAAAGGAAGCCGGCAGATTATCACAACTCGGAGAGACTCCCCTGGCGTATCGACACCTTCCCAGAAAGAATCG
>JABGPX010000162.1 GCA_018644745.1 Spirochaetales bacterium | reverse complement strand
GCAATGTTTATTACTGTTGCTGCGGTGCCCGGAAATACTGCTGTTACAACGCCTGAGTCAGCCGGGTTTATTGCTGCTGCACCGACCACTGTGAAGGAGTCAGCGGACACACCGGTCAATGTAAACCCTGCTTTGGCTGTCAAGACGATGTTTGCCGTGTAGACTGTTGAGGCTGCAAACGTTCCGGCCGCAGGTGACCATGTAATGGTTCCTGTGTATTGAGTTGTGTCTATTGTTGTTGTTGCCGGAGTAACACCCGTTACCGGAGCCGTTATTCCGGGAATTGCCAGAAAAGTGATGGTTTGGTCACCTAAAGCCAAGGTCGAAAAAGACTGTATTGTGTAGGAAGCTTTGTTTCCTGATGCGTCTCGAGCAAGAACGTTCACGTAATATTCGGTGTTAGGTGACAGCCCGGTAATGGTTTCGCCTGTAATCGCCGTTTGCCATTCGCCAAACGGTGATCCATTTGCCTCGGCATTGACAACGGTGTCGATATTCGCATTGAGTGAGAAATATACACGATACTGAAGCGAGGTTTGAGGTGTGGTATCATCCGTTGCTTCAATCCAGCTGATTGATCCTACGGAAGCAGTAGTTGATTCTATTGTAAGAGCTTGGTTTCCGCCGGGAACCGGCGGTATTTGAACGGTCGCATCGACAACTGTGCCACTCAAGTTTACAATGAACAGTCCCAAATTTTCGTCGTTATTTTCAATAGTAATAACTGCCTTAATTTCGTCGGTTGTTTGCGACGGTACACAATAGATAGTTATAACCGTTTCTTCTCCGGGAGCAAGCGAAGTTGGTATTTCCTGCTCAATTCGAAAAAATGACGAGTGTTCAGCGCCGAATGATATTGGTGAGCCACCCAATAAATACAGATCTTTGTTTCCAGTGTTTCGTAATGTTACCTGAAAATCGTACTCCACTCCCAGGACAAGTTCACCAAGGTCGTAAGCGGATGCATATACGACTTCGTTACCCTCAAATTCGACAATGACGCGGGGCGCCAAAAGGGAGACATCCGTGCAGGTTGATAGAGCTATAATAATAGCTCCGACGAGTCCGACAATTCGCAAGATTTTCATCATTTCTTTGTCCTATTATTCAGTGTATTTTAACCACGGGTTATTCACCCTCCTCCGCCCAGAACACCTCTCGCGTCAATGCGTTATTTGCCCTCGCCTGATTCTGATCTCGGTAATCGAGATACGCAAATTTCTCAGCGAGTACAAGATCAATCTCCCGCAACCGGTCGTACTGCTTACGGGCGGTGCCGTAGTTTTCAAGCTCATGATTCACTCGTGCAAGTGATAGCAGCACATGCGGATCATCTGGTTTGATTCCAAAAGCTCGGGTGAAATACGCTAATGCTGAGTTAAAATCAGATTCCAGATATGCGATATTACCAAGGTTGCGCAGCGCCGGTCCGTATTCGTTGTCTTTAACAGCATTCTCGAAATACGGCTTTGCCTTCTCATATATGCCGTAAGACGCATAAAGGATTCCAAGCCTATTGAGCAATTTAGGAGTCTCGCCCTGTTTTTCGATTGCGTCCTCAAACTGCGCTACCCAATCATAGATGCCTTGGCTCACATACCGATTGTACTCATCGATGAAATCCGTCCGGATAGCTTCTGAATTGGGAATCTGGATTCCCTCAACTCCTCCGGATATTCCTACTGGCTCGTAGCGCTGCCATGCCAGTTGAAGGGGATAGAATCCAGCCATTCCCCTCGCATTATACTCTCTCCATTGCTTCGCACCTTTCTGCCACGCTTCAAGAAAACTACTTTCAACCATCGTGACTTCGACAGGAATCCATACGGTGCCGTCATCTCGAATAATGAGATCATCGGCCTGAATGAATGACCTTGCGGCTACCTCCGACGAGACGCCAAGGGAAAACGCAATGAAAATATGACCCGGCACGGTAATGAAGGCTGAATTTATTGCTATTGATTCAAAAAACGAACAGTAGAGGATAGAAAGATCATCGCAGTCGCCGGAGCGGTAATACAGCGTCTGCTTGGGATATTGAACATAGTCGACAACGTCGGTGCTCTGAGAGAGCACCTCATATGGTGTCCGCGGATCCGATACATATCGCATTCCAAGATGGGGCAACGTCGCCTGAATACCGATGGCGCATGCAATGTTGGTATTGACAGCGCCCACAGCATGATCGGCCGCCATAGACGCTACGTTCTTACCGATGGCCATTACCGATGAATCTTTCGAAGATACAAAGGCTGCGGCTTTCATATCGTCATCCCAGATCAACGCGTTACGATCAAGCATGCGTAGTGTCGCGGATTTTGAGAGCGTCTTGCGTTTCTCAGCGACTTTGAAATCAACTTCAATTCTCACGCCGACTTTCGTCGGTTCCTGAACTTCGAGGACCGATTCATTCAACAGTGCGAATACATTGATTTCTGCGTGTGAACCCGGCAAAATGCGGCCCGAGACATCAGTGGTTTTAGGAAGATCCATGTACTTGTTGATGAAGACGCTCACTGATATGTCGGTTAGTTCAACATCACCCTTGTTTACGAGTTCGATCATTCCCAGCGGGTGATCATCATCGTGTTTGAAGAAGACAGGAAATACGTCGGCCAGTTGTACAACCTCAACTTCAAGGTACTCCTCTGCGTCAAGTTCCGTATTAGCTAATAGAGGTATTTCCGGCGGAAGTTCGATGGTCTTTGACTGGTACTGCCCGATGCCGAAGCGAGCGCTGACGCCAAATGAGAAACCATTGTACAAGCTGTGGAAATCGTATCCGGCATGCAATCCAATTCCAAATGCGTTTTGAAAAATAAAATCAACTCCCACCATGCCTTCAACAGCCGGATTCATATAGGGAGTTAGCTCGTATCCCGATTCAAGCAAAGAAAGCACTCCGCCCGCAGCAAGTTGACTATATAAGGTAACTGCCGTTCCTAAATTTAGTCCAAGGCGCGCGGCGCCCAGGATTCCCATGTTGTAGATGGAAGCACCACCAAGTTGCTTGATATATGCAAAATCCAGAATGCCACCAAGTCCGAGAACCGCAACCGATGGCAAACTATAGATCCCAGTCAGCGAGCCGGAACCACCATATAAAAAAGCTCCGGCATTTGGACCTGCGGGTAGGCAGAAATCTCCATCAAGGGTAAATGTTATGGCCGGCTGAGAAAACACAGCCGCGCAAGGCGAGATAGTCAGTAATAATCCGGCGCAAAAAATTGATAATAATCTTCGGCTCATCGACATATACAGCCACCGATGAACCGCTTGTCAGATGCACGTTTTTAATGCTCATTCGGAGGCAAACGGTTTTTTGAGATGCGATTCTGAGACATGAGCTTCATTTCTTATGTCTCTGATAACTCTACTATGTCATAAGTATACATCATGGAGTTTGTTTATACAAAGGTGATGCGGCGGCGATTAGGGGAATAATACAATCTTGATATCCATTGTTTTTTAGATTATTTATGCATTTCGTAAATAGTAGGACGAATTGTAGATTCCCGCTTTAAAATCCATAGGACGGTGAACTTTTGATAACTGAACACTATGAAGAAATAACGAATCTGGTCCGAAGCAGCGCGTACAATTCGAATATGGCCTTATCTTTGCCTGAAAGTCCTCCATCGAGGACAACATCGTCGCGGTGTCCGTTCAGCCACCGAAGCAGCCGGATAGCGCCTTCCCGCTGATCGCCGGCGTCGTGAGCAATATTGATAAGGTGAGTCATTTCATTTTTATCAAGGATTTTACGCTGATTCCGGACGACAAGCACGAAGCTTTTACCCGATGGCGTTCGCTCAATAGTTACTAGTCCTGTTTCACTTTCCGCTTTTGAGGGACCGCTATTTAGCCTTTTTTCTTTTCCCATATTGCACCCTATTAGAATGATTATATGTCAAAAATGCTGCTTTATCACCTACCAAAATTCAGGCGGCGGTAGGACTATGGAAAGGATACCCTCATTCTGCGTGGACCAACCGATGCCGAAAAGTGTCGCGGCCCGGGAGGGCGCCGCGAAGGCGTTTTGCTATGGAAGTATGGCAGCCTATGTGAAAATACGGAGCTCACCGATTGTAAACATTCGTAGATCCCTTTGTCGCTGGACATAAGATAAAATCACTGCTATACTTCAACCATGGTGAAACTTCAAGGTGAAGAAACGATTGTATCGGTGCTCAAAAAAGAAAACACGAAACTTCTTATGGAAAATAATATTCTCAGAACCGATATCGGTTATTGGAAGAGCTGCCATAGCCAAGCGGTAGAACGGGAAGAAGCGTTTAAAAAAGAACTACAGGACAAAAAAGCTCGTATAAAATACCTCAACCGGCAGCTGTATGAGAAGAAAACCGAGCAGTCAAAAAAGAAATCTGAATCAAGAAATGAAGAGCAGGAAGCAAGGAAGCGTAAGCGGGGTCAACAACCTAACCGCCCCACACCGAAGCGGAGGAACCAAGAGCACTTGCGTGAAGAAGTGGAAGTCTGTGACCTTCCGGAGAGTGA